>JAUWBW010000216.1 GCA_030609665.1 Methanosarcinaceae archaeon
TCAATTTTCAAGATATATCGCAGGTCTCATCGGAACCGCAAATCTCGCCTTGTTCTGCGGGTCGTATTCCGGTTCATCCGCGCTGTACACTTTGACTGTACATCCGATCTCAGACTCAAGGAAAGTGATAGCCTCATCAAGTATTGCTTTCTCATACATATCAAAACAACAAAGCAATTCCAGAGTGTCAGAATTCATCGTTGTCACATCAGGAACAAGTTTCTGCACGAATTTTGGTATCTCTTTTCCATATCGCCTCATGTCAGGATTCGTCATCAGTGTCTTTATAAGTGTACCAACGTTCAGGTCGCCGTCCTTTTGCATACCTACTGCAAGTTTGAACGCATCTGTCTTCCATGACGGAGATGTATACAATATAACCTCTTTTGGTGACATCTTTGTGACCTTCACGATCTCTTCAATGTCAGAAAGCGTATTGCTCACCAACTCCTCTGCAAGTTCCGCGACATTGTCCACTAAATTCTCATCATATGTTGGATACGAGGCAAATGACACCAGATCGCCTTCGCCGTGCCCCATCGCTTCCCATATCTCCTCGCATAAATGCGGAGTGAATGGAGAAAGCAGGCGCACCCATGTGTCCAGCACATCATAGAGCAATGCACTACCACCACGGCGCTGGTACCATTTCAGGTCATTGAACAGCAAGAAAAATGAATTCTGAAGCGCATTGCGCGTCAGTATCAAATCAAGAGCATCATTCGTCTCATTTATCCGGTGCTGGAGTTTACTGAGCATCCAGCGATCGATCAGTTTCAAATCACCATCCATGCCGGAAGTTGAACCTGAATCCACCACATCACTTGCAAACGAATAGAACCTATCGACTTGCTTTCTTGCAGTCTCGATACCACTGTTCTTCCAGTCTGCATCCTGGGTCTGTTCAGCGCTTGAAAGGATATACATCCTTGAAATGTCAGCACCATAATCCCTGACAGCATCACTAAGTGTCAGAAGAGGACCCTTGGATTTGCTCATCTTCTTTCCTTCAAGTGACACAAAACCATTGATTGCAATGGCTTTTGGCCATTTGTCCTCATCAAATATCGCAACATGATGGAACAGGAAGAACAACAGATGATTTGGAACAAGGTCCTTGCCTGATGAACGGAGGTCAACAGGATACCAATACTCAAACTCACTCTTCATCTGATCAAGTACATCAGCATCAACACCGCTTGCACTTGCAGCATCTTCCACACTGCCTTTTCCAAGCAGCACATAATCGAACAATTGCGGAACAAGTTGTTCAGTTGTAATGCCAATGCCGGCATCAATGAACTTCGCAATAGTGTAATATGACATATAAATGGTCGAATCACCCAAAGACTCGATCAGCCAATTGGTATCAAACGGCAACTTAGTACCAAGTCCTTTCTTTCGGGCACATGCCTTGTCCTTTAGCCAATCAACCTTATTATTAAATTCAACCCGAAGATCCTCAGGTAAAATTTCCATATTCTCAATACAGCGGTAAACCTTATCCTTCCAATCCGGATCGGAATAGTTCAGGAACCACTGCCCTTTGACCATATTGACCACACACGTGGTGCCGCATCGGCACACCACAGGCTCGCTGAACTCATAGAACACCTCACCGATACCCTGCTCGATCAGATCACGTGTAAGCACATCCTTGATCTTGGATACTGCCACACCCGCATACTTGCCGGTATTATCCTTCAACACACCGCCGTGGAACTCACGACGATACACCATTTTGGTTGCTTCCTCCGCACGCGGATCATCCTGATCCTTGACCTCGAACTGTTCAACAGCCTCAACTGCCGGAAATTCCCCAAACTCCTTAGCCTTGATAAGTGATATTAACTCGATCTTGCGCAAGTCTTCAGTAATACCAAACTCACTCAAATCCTTATCGTACAGATCCCGCAATGCCAGATAATCAAAAGGCGCATGAGCAGGCACGCTCATCACAATTCCACTTCCGTTCTCTGATTTTACAAAGGAAGCAGGCAGCGTAATAACCTCATTACCAGTCAACGGGTTTTTGACCTTGATGCCGATCAATGACTCTGACGGCACAGTTTCGACAAACTCAACTGTCCTGTCCGTAAATGTAAGTTTATTGTATGCATCCTTGCTTACGATCCACAGTTCCTCTTTACCATCCAGTTCAACCTTGATCTTGACATGTTCAATATCAGGGTTCACCCATAGGTTAGTAACACCAAAAACAGTCTCAGGTCGAAGTGTTGCACATGGAAGGACAACATCACCAAACCTGAACTTGATGAGTGTATAATCAACAATGTTCGCACCCTCGCCATGCAGGATATCGTGATCCTCCACAGGATTGTCATCATTCGGGCACCATTTTACAGGGTGCGAACCCTTGCTGATCAATCCTTTATCATGTAGCAGATTGAACTGCCATTCAATGAATTTCTTGTACGGAGCATCAGTCGTAGTGAACTTTCGTCTCCAATCAATGGAATAACCGATCGAACGCATCACTTTTTCGGCTTCAACCTTGAAATAGTCCACGATCTTTTCAGGCGTATCAAGTGTATTCAACACATCCGCAGGAATACCATGGAATTTCGAATATACATCCATTGTCGGCGGATCCTTATTCTGGATCAGTTCTGCAAGCCCGACGATAGGCGTGCCCGTAACATGGAATCCCATAGGAAAGAGCACATTATAGCCCTGCATACGCTTATATCGTGCTACAACATCCCCTATCGTAAAAGTTCGCGTATGTCCTGCATGAAGGTTTCCATTCAGGTATGGATACGGAATTGTAACAAAGAATTTTTCCCTCTCATCAGTCTCAGGCTCAAATACCTTCTCGCCACTCCATAATTCCTGCCATTTTTTCTCGATCGCATGTGGTTTGTAATCCTGCTGCATTGTCCCACCAATTATGAATTATGTGCACTATTTGTCAGCGAAAACCGCATCCCTGATCGCCTCGATCGTCGCATCCACAACGATCGGTTCAGCACAGTTATCGATAGCCGTTTCGGGATCCTTTAACAAATG
>JAUWBW010000196.1 GCA_030609665.1 Methanosarcinaceae archaeon
TGCAGCCCTGAAAAAACATATTGATGGGAACAGGACTGCGATCATCGATTCACCGCCCGGTACGGCGTGCCCTGTGATAGCATCTGTCGGGGATATGGATTATTGTGTTCTTGTTACGGAATCCACTCCTTTTGGGTTCCACGACCTGTTGCTTGCTATTGATGTGGTACGGACATTGGACATACCTTTTGGCGTGATCATTAACCGATATGATGTCGGGGACAACAGGGTGGAGGAATATTGTACCTCGCAGCAAATTCCAATACTGATGAAGATCCCGCATGATATGAAGATCGCAAGGTTGTATTCTGAAGGGATCCCATTCGTTGTCAGGATGCCGGAGTGGAAGGATAGGTTTGTGCAGTTGTTTGATACGATCAGGCACGAGTACGAGGAGGCGAGATCATGAAACAACTTACAGTAATAAGCGGGAAGGGCGGCACAGGTAAGACCACCATCGCAGCGGCATTTGCCTCGCTTGCAAAAGATGCCGTAATTGCGGATTGTGATGTGGATGCAGCGGATATGCATTTGATATTGAAGCCTGAGATTTTGGAGACGATTGATTTTACGGGCTTGGATGTCGCATCCATTGATGAGTCGCTCTGTATAAAATGCGGCAAATGTAAGGATGCATGCAGGTTTGATGCCATCAGTGATGATATTACGATCAATATTTACGAATGTGAGGGGTGTGGGGTATGTGAGTATGTCTGTCCTGAGGGAGCGGTCAATATGGTTGAGCGAAAGGCAGGGGATGCCTACCTATCAAAAACACGATTCGGACCAATGGCACATGCAAGACTTGGTATCGGGGAAGAGGCAAGCGGAAAACTTGTTTCGTTTGTCAGGAACAATGCAAGGACACTTGCAGAAAAACACGATAAGGATACGATAATCATTGACGGACCTCCCGGAACAGGATGTGCGGTGATTGCTTCGATTGCCGGTGTTGATATGGTGTTGGTCGTGACCGAGCCGAGTGTATCCGGTATTCACGATCTGGAGCGGGTGCTTGGTGTGGCGGGTCATTTCAATATTCCGGCTGTGGTCTGTATTAACAAGTATGATATAAACGAGGAGAATGTCCTGCTCATTGAGAAATATTGCACTGAGAATGGGGTGGAGGTTGTGGGCAAACTTCCTTATGATGATACTCCGACTAAAGCAATGCTTCAGGAGATGACTGTTATTGAGTATTCGGATGGCGAATTCTCAAGGAGGGTCAAAGAAATATGGGAAAATGTAAGGAGACACTTGCATGAAACCTCAGGTCATACTTTGTTAACTATGGCAAAATAAATTGATAGGGGAAATACAATGCAATGCGCTTTATGTGATGATAAGAAGTGTCGTGAGGGTAAAGACTGTTCCACAGTTGCGGAAGATGTCAGGTACGAGGGGAAAACACTCGAATCCATGAAAGTATCGGCTGAGATCGAATCCAAGTATTATATGAAAAAGACGCGGTTGGAAGAACTGATACAATATGCCGGAGATATGGGATACACGAAATTGGGGATTGTATTTTGTATTGGTCTGGAAAAGGAAGCAAGGATCATTCACAAGATACTGGCAAGAGATTTCGAGGTGTTCTCTGTCTGTTGTAAGGTGTGCGGGATCGATAAGGATCAATATGGTCTGGATAAACTGCACGGCGATGGGTTTGAGGCTATATGTAATCCGATAGGTCAGGCTCTTGTGCTGAATGAGAAGAAGACCGATCTGAACATTATACTCGGATTGTGTATTGGTCACGATATTCTCTTTACCCAACATTCCGTGGCGCCTGTGACAACCCTGGTAGTCAAGGACAGGGTTCTGGCACACAATCCGCTTGGTGCGATATATTCCAATTATTATCTCAAGAACAGGTTCGGAATGAGTGAATAAGGATGGGGATGAAGATGAGGATGAGGATATGATCGGGTTGAGAATAGTATGTGACAACGAAGCCGAAGAAGGTTTTATAAGCGGCTGGGGCTTTTCCTGTCTTATTGATACCGGGGAGACAAAGATCCTGTTCGATACGGGTTGGGATGGGTGTGCCCTGCTCCACAACCTTAAAGAAGCTCACATCTCACCGGAGGAGATCGGAAAGGTGGTACTGTCACACCAGCACTGGGATCATATCGGGGGACTCTCGGTTTTGTTGAATGCAAATCCTGATATGGAAGTCTATGTGCCGGCATCGTTCTCGAAACGCCTCAAAGATGAGATCTCCAAGCGGGCAAGGTTGGTCGAGGTGTCGGAGGCAGCGGAGATATGTCATAACATCTATACCACAGGCGAACTAGACACTGGTGTAAAAGGTATGAAAGAACAGTCTCTTGTTGTGGATTCCGGTAGGGAGCTGTATATTGTTACCGGATGTTCCCATCCCGGACTGACCAGGATCATGAACGCGGCATCTCACTTTGGCACGGTTGCGGGCATAGTAGGGGGGCTGCATGGGAGCACGGAATATGAGGTGCTTGAGGGGATGACGTTGATCGCAGCGTGTCACTGTACTGTTCACAAAGAAGAGATTGCCATGCGGTTTCCGGCGGCGTATAGGAGTGTTGGTGCGGGGTGGAGTATTAATCTGGAATGCAGTGGCGACTGAAGGGTAATATGCAATTCCGCTTGGTACTGGTGCGATTATGCGCTGTGTATCACCGTGTATATTTTCAGATTCAAGTCCTTCAAATTTAAGTCTCAGTTTTGGGTGGCCGTAAGTGATCTCAATGGTATTGAGTTCAGGATCACGATTTTCGTAATTTCCATGTAAGCTAGAATTTTTGTGTCTATTTCTAATATTACTGCTTTGCTTACGGCATTAACTGCTTTTAAAGTTAGAAGACTGGATTTAATTAGATCACCAAGTGCTTTCAGAAGGGTGTCAATCTAAGGGCTTAGAGGCAAATTTTACGGATAAGGGGTATTCTGATGCTTTTGATAGAGTTTTAGAGGATTTCTGTCTGTTTTGCCAGAGGCCCAGATACTAATTTTCTTTGCAGTGGTTATATGAGATCAATCGTATCGCGCGGAAAAGCCATATATCGCACGCCGGATAATAAATTGCTATAAATAGGTGCAGATTCTTTTTAACTTTGTTCCGGCATATATTTTATGAATATATGGTGCGAGTTAATGCGAACGAAGTGAGCATTTTCTCGCGGAGCGGTTAGGGAACACACAGAGGACACATGAATGGTCAAAAATCCATGATGTCCTCTGTGTTTCATCTTCTTAACCATAATCGTTAATCCAGATGTGTTACAAAATCTCCAAAATACGAGGGTAAAAAGTGGCAGAATACGCAATTGACATGCAAAACCTGACTCGCAACTTCAAAGAATTGGTTGCCGTAGACAATGTTAGCTTAACCGTCGAAAAAGGAGAGTTATTCGGACTTCTCGGCCCAAACGGAGCCGGCAAGACCACAATTATCAACATGCTTTCCACAATGCTTAAACCAACATCAGGTGCTGCCATAGTTTGGGGTTATGACATATCATCCGATCCCACCAACGTGCGCAGGTCGATTGGCGTGGTATTCCAGGGCAACACCCTTGACGACAGGCTCACAGGACGTGAGAACCTTGACCTTCACGGG
>JAUWBW010000042.1 GCA_030609665.1 Methanosarcinaceae archaeon
AATGTCCGATATGCGGCACTACAACTGAGATTGCAGGTCCGATGTGGCTTGGGCAATTACACGAAGCAAAGTTCTGTGATGAGGTTCTGCTTGAACTCGAAAATCGACCCCTTAAAACGAAAGAAAAGGCTATGAAGATCATCACTCTTTGTAGGGACGAAATCAATATTCCAATGTTCTATGATCAACATGTTATCTGCAAACGTCTGGGAATCTCTGCATCAACCATAGATTCGCTGATAATTGCACTCCACGAGAATGGATATGAAGCATCACGAACACATTTTGATGGAATTTCTTTTAAGACCAATGCTGAAATTACCGATATTGAAAAAATAATGTTGAGCGAAAGACAGGGTTAATTCGCTGACCATGGGAGATTTTTTATTTTATCTTTTAGCTTTTACCCATCACAACTACTACAGAAAGTAATATATAATAAAGTATCTAATTTAGCGAACATTACAAATTACAGCATATTAAATTTATAGATGGAGAGTTGAAGACACCATGGCTGAAGAATATGCAGAACAGTTGTTTTTACAGGAAAAACCTACACTTGCACTGCTGGCAATCAGTTCACTCAAAAAGACCTATGCATCTGTGATCACAAAAGAGATCAGTTCAACGTTTGCTCATACAACAAAGATATTATCAAAAATGGAAGAGCACGGGCTTGTTGAATTTACAGTAGAGGGACGTGTGAAGTATGTTGAACTTACTGAACACGGAATGAAAACTGTTGATACAATGAAAGATATGATAAATGAACTAATTGGAGAATCCGGTGAAGAGAACAGAATACCATTCGGACAATCTTTTTCACAACCATCTGCATCATCATCGCCAGATAAGATTCCACTATCACAGAATATTCAGGAAAAAATAGACAATCTGCGCTCAAAGATCGAGAGAATTTATATCATAGAGAGTGAAAGTGGAGCAGATAAAGAAACGCTATACCGAAAACTTGGACCGTTCAATAGAGATATTAAAATAATAGAGAATTTGATCGAATCTTCACAAGAACCTATCGATGAGTCAGTCATAATATCTCATAGTGATGTTCGTAGACGTCTTGAATCAATAATTAACAAATGATACTTATCGATTCTTTTACATACATTTTATAAATACATTTTAGGTAATCATGAAATCAATAATATTACTTTTAAAAATATATGGCAGCCGTGACCGTGCTGTTCGTTCGTTCGAAGCTGTGATAGCCAATGACATAAAAGACATTGAGGCATCAACCCAGATCCATGTAACCAACAATGGCTGGGTACAGATCGAAATAACAGGTGAAGACGATGAGTTCTGTGCCAATTATTTGTTGACAAAATACGGCGCACCGGTCAAAGAAGCAGAAGTTGGAAAAGTCTACAAAGGATACATTGATTCGATCGAAGAAGATGGGATCATTATTGATGTAGGAACTAAGGTCAACATAACCCTTGATGGACTTAAACCATTAGGAACAGGAGACGTCAAACAAATAGTATCACGCTTTGGCATTATACCACACCTTCCGGTTTCAGTTGAAATTGTCAATGTTGATGGTGAAATAAAAATGTGTTTCACAAAAAAACAGATAGACCTATGGTGGAAATGGAAAAAGTCCGGCACTGACAGAGTTATAGCAAATGCCACAACCCGCTCTGAGTTGAAGGCTGCAATAAAAAAGACTGGACACGCCAGGGATATTTACGGAATCGAGCGCATAGGAATAATGGAACATGCAATCGTTTGTCGTGAGAATACGGATGGCCCTGGGATCGTCGCCGACATTGGTCCATTGTTAATGTCTGAACTTGGAGTTATAATAAAACATGCATAATATCGTCTGACGATTTTATGCAGATCGTTTATACCTGCATCACAAACAGACAATGTTCATAACCATTTCCGAAACATTCTATTTCTTTGATGGTGCAGTTGAGCCCCAATTTCCCAAAAAGAATTCCTTCCAGAAGCCCTTCATCAAAAGAGCAAAGTGTTTTACCAACAACAGGCATCAATTTGCAATCAAAGCAGTCATGGACAACAATTGTCAATGGGTCTGTTTTGATCACGGATACATTCCCCATATTGTTTTTATCCCAAAAATTTGCTATATCCTTAAGCACACCATCAAGATCAGTTGATTTGAAGTTGGTGGATAAACTTTCACCTATATCTGCACCTATCTTTTTCATGATTGGTTCATGATTGATCCCATGTGCTTCAAAACCAAATCGCATAGCATGAAAAATAGACTTCAAGAAACTGTATTCATCATTACTGGATGACGCAACTCTTTCTAATATGTTTTTGTAATGTTTGATAATAGGTTCTTGCGAACAAGCCATATACTGAGAATTTAGGATATATATTTTTTTTCGCTTGTCATTTGCATCAATGTGCTCTTCGAGCAGGTCACATGATTTAAGATCAGCAATGTGCACTGAAATCGTTGATTTCGCTTTTCCGGTATGTTTAACAATTTCATCGAACGATTTTGAGCCGGTCTTTAAAAAATCCAATATTTTAAGTTTGACAGGACCGTTTAATGCAATGAAACCATGGTTTGTAGAAAATAATGCAGTGTGATTTCCAGCTCGTGCCATAGTAATAAATGATAAGGTGCAATATATATAAATGTTCGTTCGCAAATAACCGAATTGAATTTATGTGAACATTTCTATAGTTAAAGACAATCTGTTATATACGTTGATCATTGGTTAAAAGTTATCGGATAAAATATGAAAAAAGTAATCCTGATACCGGTTGAAGATGCAGAATCTGCAAGGTCTGACCTCCTCAAAAATGACTTACTTGATGGAAGTAGGAAGATCAAATTGATCAGCTTAAAAGGCGAAAAGTTCCTTGAGATCCCTGTCAAAACGAATGTGGAAGGATACACAGTCATTGACCAGAATGCCCCTGAATACTATGAAAAATGGCAGTCATTAAAAGATCGATTAATGGGTGTTCTTTCATCGGATGAACTCAAGCATGTACCTTCCGGATGGCAGATTCTCGGCGACATTATCATAGTCAACATACCACAGGAAATCGACAACAGAAAGACCGTTATTGCAAAAGCTCTTCTTGGTATGTATCCGCGATGCAAAAGCGTTATTCAGGATTTTGGGATCGAGGGGCAGTTCCGTGAACCAAACCGGAAGACCATTATTGGAAACAAAGTAGAAACCATCCACAAGGAGCACCGGTGCCTCTTTAAGATGGATGTTACAAAAATAATGTACTCAAAAGGCAACCTGCCCGAACGAAAGCGAATGAGTAAGGTTGGTGCTGATGAGGTTATTGTAGATATGTTTGCAGGTATCGGATATTTTTCAATCCCGATGGCAGTACATGCAAAACCCAGACAGGTCATTGCTATTGAACTCAATCCTGTGTCGTTTGGTTATTTGTGCGAGAATATCAAGTTAAACCATGTTGAGAACATCATTAAACCAATAAACGGTGACTGTGCAGAGGTTACACCACAGGACGTAGCTGATAGGGTGATAATGGGATATGTTGGGGTTACGCATCACTATCTGGAGCAGGGGATCCGTGCAATAAAAAAGAGCGGCGGCGTTTTGCATTACCATGAAACAACGCCGGAGAGTCTGTTGTTTGACCGCCCCATGACTCGAATTGAGGATGCTGCGCGCGCGGTGGGGCGCAGGGTTGAAATTCTGGACTGCCGCCGGATCAAGAAATATTCACCGGGTGTGTGGCATGTGGTTGTGGATGCGAAGATCGAGTGAAGTTAATTGCTCTCAATACACACCTGTATTGCTTCCTTTATTCGCCCCATAGCCTGTTCAACAGTCTTCCCATGTGTGTAACATCCACTAATATCCGGCACTTTTGCCACATATATACCATCCTCGCCTTGTTCGATGAGAACTTTAAAATTTAATATCTTGTGTTCCATTAAATCGCAAAATATCTTAGTTTTACATCTATTTAGACCTGTCTTTAAAGGAGATTGCATTAAGCATCAATATCGGCAGTTTACATCTCGATTACATCAACAGAAAGGTCTGCATCTATGATATAATCAAAATCGATATGTTCCGTCCATTTCTGTTCCTGGAATATTGACTGGAAACATACCCCAATTATCAATTTTCGCTCGGCTCCTTCAAATACACGCTCAACCATTTTGTGCATAGCTTTTGGATCAATGCCAATTTTAGGCATTGCAAGTCCACCAAGTATAACTGCGGTATCTGCATGTGCATCGGTGATCTCGCCAAATTGCATACCATCACTTGTGGAAATTACGGATTTAGCAGAATCAAATTCTAAATTCGAAATAAACGCCATTTTCTTATCAGTTCCGCGAAGCACGTATCCCATAAGTTCTGCAAAAGGACTGCAAAAACCAGGGCTACCAATAAATGTTATCTTATTCGATTCGCCAACAAGCTGCCGAAATCCAGTGAGCTGACCGCCAATTCCTTTGGAACTACTTAAAACTTTCATAAAATCATCCTCTAAAAAAATAAGTATGCAGCCGATTGGCTGCATGTTGTAAATAATGTTTTACATTTTATATCTATACGTTCTTGATGCCAAATGACTCAAGAAGAATTCCCGGGTTTATTCGACCACTTGTGAATGACTTCTTGCTGGTTCTGTCATTGATGGTGATCTTTGCCGGTGCGAACATACCTGCATCGACCTTGAAGAAGTCGAAATCGGCTTCCTTGAATGTATCGTAAAATGGCTTTCCGAAGTCCTTTGATGTTGTGGATGGTGCATTTTTAACGTGCTCTTCGAGTTTCTCAACGTCATCGTATGCTACGGTGTAATAGGTCTCGCCACAGTAAATGATACAGTCGTTGGTTGAACCCATGCATTTTGTGTCATCGCCAACAATAGGTGCGATCGGTGCAATTCCGAATCCGCTCTGGATCGTGTTGATGTCAAAGCCGATGGATTCAAGCTTGTGGATTCCGGTCTCTACGATACGCGCGGAGATCTGCACTGAACCTGCAATGGATGCGGTAGGTGCAACAGCGATGTAAACATTTTCAGTCTCAACATTGCTGTGTTTTGCGATATATTCCACAACCTCTTCATCAGGAAGTGCGCCTGATTCCATAACAAGCACTGCACATTCGGAATCGTCTTTGTAGCCGATCTCCTCATAGAGTTCCTTTGGTTTAAGACCAAGTGCCCGTGCAGGACCTGAACCCATACCGAAGTACTTACCGACAGCGATTCTCCAGCCTGCATACTGTGAACCCATGCATGCGATGGTTGGATGGTCTGTGGAGACCTGAATTGCCGGAACCGGAAGACCATCGAGGTCGAACTTTGTGTAACTGATCTCTGCAAGGTCTGCAAGACACAGACGTGAGAGGTACATTCCTGCATCGTAGCCACCTTCCATATTGACACCACAGTCAATAATAGTAGCACCGTTTGCGAGTTCCTTTGATTCTACCTTTAACTCTTCTTCCCAGTCGAGCATCTCATCAATTATACTTAATCCCTTTTCGTTGACACTTATCATGTAATCACCCTTACCGAATTGATTATCTGTGATTTAGGAAGATTAAGATATATAACTGCCGATTCTTTTCGATTGGAGGACTTTTGTGTTGCAACTTATTTGATTGCAATTGGTTCTTGTGTTTTTTGAGTGAATGTCTTTCAGGAAAGATGGAATATTTGCATTTGTTAATTTATTTTTGACGCCGAGACAGTCCGCCGCAGGCGGCGCGTTCCTTCGTCCACATGAATGTATTTGCTAACGCTCAAATCAAGTTTAAAATCGAACAGGTCTTTGTCCACAAAGTACTCCACCTTCCTTTAGTACAGTATCCATAAACGGTGATCTCATTGTTTTAAATCGGGCAAATTCATCTGAAGTCTCGGAAATAATACTGAACAAAACTCCTTCCTTCAGGAATTCTGCGGCTATATCAAACAGTTTTTCTTTGTCGCTGTCATCTTCGACCACTGCAAAAATGTCTAAGTCACTCTCTGAAGTAGCTGTACCTCTTGCTGCTGAACCGTACAGCATGAGAGATACAAGTTCACTGCCAAGTGTACTCTTTGCCCTGCTTGTAAATTCATTGGATAACTTTTGGACATCAATACCTGTCATATACTTTGCATTCTCCTGCTCTGTATAAATAACCTTCTTTTTGCCGGCTTGTAATGTATTGGATGCTGGGGACATTGTTTGATTGAGGCTGATTCTCCAGTCAATTCTCAAAGTGGAGCATCAACATCAATTTCATCAAGTAACTCAAGAATTGTCAAATATTGCTTGTGCCCCATCCAAAAGCCATCCATGATCATTTCATTGAGTTTAGCCTTTGCGTCATCCTTTGGCAACTTGCCTCTTTTGACCATCAAAAATATTAGATAAATGGTTCCATGAACTTCAATTTCTAATATTCCACCTGCAGTTCTTGCAACATCGTCGTCAACGATAGCAATTCCATTCATTGTTTCTGCAAGACAGAGAACTTCGATCTCTCCCTGATGAAGTTCCATATTAAGTGCTGCCAGATTGTCAATATTAGCAGCATGTTGGACTTGAATTACCCCATTTTAGACCAATTTATCTGCAATAAGTGCATCGGCATCTCCTCTTTGCATGCCTTTTCTTATGACCTCATCATATACAGAATCAGGGATGATACACTCAGTACCAAGTTCCTTAAAAATCCAGTCAAGACCAACTTTACACAAGTAGATCAGAGGTGTTGAGTCAAATATTATACTCATTGCACTGCAGCCTCAAAATCGCTCAGGACGCTTTTTTTAGAGATATGAAGCGTAATATCCTTTTCGTTGAGGATATCAAGCATTTCCCTGATCGAAACCCCTGCAATCTCCGCAGCTTTTCCAAGAGATACTTTCTTTTTATCATATTGTTCCAGCGCGTATTCAATCATTTTTTGCTGAACACCAATATCGATAAGATTCTGTATCATTGTGGATCTATCAGTATGATATCCACTGGTCAGCATACTTATTTTTTTATCAATGTCTTCGGATGTGTTTACAGAAATGACTGACATAGATTGTTATTTAACTTTTAGTACATAAAAACATTTTGACTGCCTTGATGTGAGATACTGAGTATGTAGGGATTTTTGTCTTTTTTGTTCAAGCATGTGCGTAAACACTTTGCGCCGAGCCAAAATACGAGTCATATACATGCTGATATACCAGATCACACTTTTTTTGGTATATTTCCGGAGTATATATTCGAGGTAAAAGATCTAAAGTCACTTCTATTGATACACGAACAGAAGCTCGGGATTGCTGTCGTTTACGCCAATCAAGAACCAATTTTTCCCCTTTTAGTGTTTCCAATAGTTTTTTTGCCACTTTTTTTACTTGAAGTTCGTCTTTTTTGGTCAATCTCACATCCGGCGTTTTCAGTATATCAAAAATGGTCAATTCCTCTTCAGTGAGATTCTCGGCAATTCCACGTTTTTCCTCTGCATTTAGTTCCTTTGTAAACGCCATAAGTTTTGTAAAGAACATCTCAACGTTATGTGAACCGGAATTATACTCATCGATCATTGTCTGGAATTTTTCTAAAAAATCGATTCGATTTTTGTTTAAACGAACCAACTGAATCAGCTTTCGTTCTATGCTTGCCCTGAGTTTTTCTGTTTCAATTCGTTTATGGCCATTTTCAAAGGTTAATTTCAATGCTTCAAAGTCAATCTGACTTAAATCAATATAGTGATCTTCACCATATTGTTTTTGTTCCGGTGGATCATGAAAAACGTACCCTTCGGTTGCAATGGATTTGTCCAACAATGATTCGACATCTTCCATTATATCGGAAATATCTGCTTTTGGTGTCAAAGAGCGAATTTTCTCTGCGATTGTTGTTATGAGTTTTTGACACGGTCCAAACTCATTTGCTGCTTTGTCAGGAAGAATCGCCTTGTATATTTTTGCCACACTTCCGGCTAACAATAGGTACTTTTTCTTTGAATCGTCATTTATCAATATCGAATCAACTGCATCATCAATTAACTTCACACGCCCGAAACCATCAGCATCTTCTATACCTGATAGACTTACATTGTGTTCTTTACAAAATACAATCGTTTCATCAATTGCCTGTTTTAGAGCATCAACAAGGAAACTTTTGTCTTTTACAGGTGTTTCATCATCTTTTGTTCCGTCTGTTGGCGAACCATAAATAGCCAGGGCTTTTTCTAAATTCCTGAATACTCCGATATAATCTACGATCAGACCATTCAATTTGTCACCATATACACGGTTTGCTCTGGAGATAGTCTGCATTAATGTATGGTTTCGCATGGGTTTATCGAGGTAGATGGTGGAACATGATGGTACGTCAAAACCGGTCATCCACATTGCACAGATAAACACAATACGGAATGGATCTTTCGCATCCTTGAACTTCTTGTCCAGATCTTCATTTACAATTCGCCTTCGATGTGGTGCAATGTCCAGCCCTTTCTCCTTGAATGTATCAATTTCATTCTGTTCCTGAGACACTACCACAGCCATGTCGGTCTCTTTCATGATTTTGATCTTTGCCAGATGCTCATTTTTTTCCATCTCATCAGATGGTAATGGCTTCGACTCAAGGTCTTTGAGATACTTCTGCCAATGCACCTGTACTTTATCGTACATTTTTACAGCTGTGGCTTTGTCAATGGAAATGACCATCGCTTTGTTTGTAGTTCCTCTGCCCATGAAATGGGCAACAATGTCTTCAGCAACTTTCTCAAGCCGCTTTTCTCGGGTAATTAGATGGTATTCCCTGCTAAATTCCCGGGCAAATTTCTTTTCCTGCTCTTCATCCAATTCTGCATCTTCGATGAGGGATTGCATGTCTTTATTCATGTTCTCGTTTGTGAGTTGAAGTTCAGGAATGCGGTTTTCATAGTATAGTGGTACAGTGGCCCCATCATCTACTGACTGTTTGAAGTCATAGATGCTGATGTAATCCCCGAATACTTCCCTTGTCTTTTCTTCTCCAACAATGAGGGGTGTACCTGTAAAAGCAATAAAAGCAGCGTTTGGCAGAGCGTTTCGCATGTTGGTTGCAAGTGTGTCATACTGGCTTCGATGCGCTTCGTCAGTAATGACTATGATATCATCCCGATCTGATATCATAGGATAAGTTGTTTCATCTTTTTTTGTTCGGAATTTCTGGATCAATGAAAATATGAAACGATGATCTTCACTTAAAAGCTGCTTGAGGTGTTCGCCGTTTGTAGCCTGTGTATGTTCTTCTGTTATAATTCCGGTGTTGACAAAGTTCTTGTATATCTGGTCGTCCAGTTCCCGCCTGTCTGTAATGATGACAAAGGTGTAGTTGCCGTAGAGTTTGCGAAGTACTTTTTGAGAGAAGAATGCCATTGAATAACTTTTCCCGCTACCCTGCGTATGCCAGAATACTCCAAGTTTCCCTTGATTCTCTTTTATCTCTAATAATGATTTGATAGCATTGTTGACACCCAGATACTGATGATTTTTTGCGACCAGTTTTGCAAGACCTCCGCTTGCTTCGCTGAAGATTGTGAAGTTCTCCACAAGATCAAGCAGGCGAGAGGGGTCGCAGGTCCCACGGATCATGGTTTCAAGAGAGATTATGCCTTCTTCTCCTTCACTGTTGATCTTTTTCCATTCTGCCAGATGCTCCCATGCAGATGTTATACTTCCTATTTTGCTCTGGCTGCCATTGGAGAGTATTATGAGTGCATTGTACCAGAATATCTGGGGAATGGTTGATTTGTAATCTCGCAGGTTATCCTGATAGGCATTTTCTAACCGCTTGTATGATGCTTTGAGTTCGATGAAGATTAGAGGCAATCCGTTGACAAATCCCATGAGATCGGGACGGCGCTTGTGCATTTCACCTGACACCCAGAATTGTGATGCAAGGAAGTAATCATTATTTGAATGGTCGTTCCAGTCAATGACCTGTACTGTTTCTATGATCTGGTCATTATCATTCTCACTATCCTGATATGAGACTTTTACACCATTCTTCAATAACAAGTACACATCACGGTTTGCATTGGCAGGGCTCATTATGCTCCGATCCCGCACCAATTCTTCGATGGCAAGGTCAATAGCCTCTCTGGGTGGATCGAGATTTAATCGCTCCAGCGCAGCACGCAGTCTGGGAACCAGTATCACTTCGTTGGATGTCTGGCGTCCGAGTGTAATATTACCATTACTGTTACTGCCAAAGTTTTCATGAAAACAGTTTGCTGTTTCCCATCCCAATTGTTCAAACAGGGCAATTGCGGGTTGTTCTACCAGTGCATCTTCTGTATATTTCCCGTTCATTTGCTTTCCTCGTTGTTTATTGCCGATAAACTGCCAATGTATTGCCGATAAATTGCCGATAAAATATACTTCCTTGCCCGGCGTGATGAATCTGCCATTTCAAGCCATCCGTCTTCGACCCATTGTTTTAGCAGGTTCCGCGCCATACGCTCAGATAGCCCCAGTGTTTTTGCAACGTCAGATGTGGCTATATGCTCTGTATTGACAAAAAGCGCAAGCACTGCTCTTGCCCGGGGGTCAAGTCGCCGCAGTGCCTCCGGCATTGCCGGTATTTGTTCATCTGAACGGCGCAGCGCTTCTTCTCTGGCACTGTTGAACACGCCAACGAGTGTGTTAATGAAATATTCCAGCCATGGGGTCAGGTTTGCTTCTGCACGCCCTTCGTAATAGTTGTGGTGCGGATGGGTGACCAGTGACTGGTAATATGACGCCAGGTCACGTGCGTGGTGTTCTTCGAGCGAGAAGAAACCGTTTAACCCATAGCCACCACGATGCAGGATGAATGTGGCAAGCAGACGTGCTGTCCTGCCGTTGCCGTCATAGTAGGGATGAATGGTAACGAACTGGTAATGAACCAGCGCAGCAATAAGCGGAATGGGCACCCCGTTCTTTTCCGCATTTTTGACCCACTCCACCATTGATGCCATGAGATGTGTGACATCTTTTGCCTCCGGTGGCATGTACACGATCGCACCGGATGCAGAATCGCGAATAACGTTTTGTCCTTCTCGATAAGTGCTTGGTCTGGCACGTTTCCCTTTTTCCACAAGGGCATGCAGACGCTTTATCAGATCTTCCGTAAAGGGCTTCTTTTTCTCAGCCCACTCTTCCACACGCAAAAGAGCATTCCAGTAGTTCTGAACCTCACCCACATCCCGCTCCCGCCCGTGGAATGTGAATGGCTTCCCTTCAATAACCTGCTCAGCCTCTGCCAATGTCAGCCGATT
>JAUWBW010000223.1 GCA_030609665.1 Methanosarcinaceae archaeon
GCGTGTTGTTCTCGATTGCGGCTGCGGGGCAGGCGGTACTATCACTCCTGATCTCCTGCGCGAGATGGGGTGTGATGTCATAACACTCAATGCGCAGTTGGATGGTTATTTTCCGGCACGCAATCCTGAACCCAATGATGCGAATCTCGGATTATTGAAAAAGGCGGTTGTGGAGTTTGATGCCAGTCTTGGAATTGCGCAGGATGGTGATGCTGACAGGATGATGGCTGTGGATGAGAACGGTGTTTTTGTGACAGGGGATGAGATGCTTGCCATCTTTGCTGGTTATGAGTGCAAAGCCGGCGGGACGCTTGTCGTGCCTGTCGACACATCTATGATAGTTGATGATGCGCTGCCGGATTCCAATGTTGTTCGAACAAGGGTCGGTGACGTGTATGTCGCTGAGGAAATAAAACGAACAGGGGCGGATTTTGGAGGCGAGCCATCAGGTAGCTGGATATTCCCGCAGGTTTCGTATTGTCCTGATGGGATATATGCTGCGGCACGGCTTATTGAGATCGTGCAGGATATTGGACTTGGTGAACTCAGGGGCAGGTTGCCGCAATATCCAACAAAACGCGGCACTGTTGTTTGTGATAATGAGAGAAAAGGGAGTGTAATGGATATGGTCGGATCTGAAATGGGAACGCTTGGAAAGGTTACTGACATTGATGGTATTCGCGTTGAGATGGATGATGGGTGGTTGCTTGTGCGTCCATCAGGGACAGAACCCAAGATACGCATAACTGCGGAGGCAAGAACTGGTGTGGATGAACTTTATGAGATAGGGGAGAAGATTGTCAGGGAGGCTCTTGCATGAAAGCGGTAATTCTTGTTGCAGGCGAGGGGACCCGAATGCGTCCTTTGACGACCACGCGTCCGAAGGCGATGCTTCCGATTGCCAACAAACCCATACTTGAGCACATTGTGGATGCGGCAGTTGATGCGGGTATTGATGAGTTTGTCTTTATTACGGGATATTTTGAGGATTCGATAAAAGATTATTTCAAAGACGGAGAGAAATGGGGTGCAAAGATCGAGTATGTGCACCAGACACAGCAGCGCGGTACGGCAGATGCTATTGGCTGTGCACGTGGGTCTGTGACCGGTAGGTTTGTTGTTCTCAATGGCGATGTGTTGATAAGTTCCGATTATCTCGCGAAACTTATCTCAAGAGAAGAGGATGCGGTAATTACCGTAAAGGAAGTTGAGAATCCATCTGATTTTGGGGTTATCGAGACATCCGGCGAGAGGGTTACGAAGATCATTGAAAAGCCGGAAGTTCCGCCAACTGATCTTGCCAATGCGGGAATATACCTGTTTGATGATTCCATATTTGAGTTCATTGACAAGACGACATTGTCTGAGAGAGGAGAGTTGGAGATAACGGATTCTTTGCAGATGTTGATCGATAGCGGTGCAAATGTGGGATACGAGATACTTGAACATGACTGGATCGATGTCGGGCGACCGTGGGATATGCTGGATGCAAATGAACTTTTGCTTGGAGAGGTCAAGGCGGAGTGCAATGGATTGGTGGAACCGAATGCGACACTGATCGGTGAAGTTGTTGTTGGAGAGGGGACGCTTATCCGCAATGGTGCTTATATTATTGGTCCGGTTGTTATTGGAAATGATTGTGACATTGGCCCCAATTGTTTCATCCGTCCTTCAACTTCGATCGGGAACGGAGTACGTGTAGGCAATGCGGTTGAGATCAAGAACAGTATTATTATGGATAATACCCATGTCGGTCACTTGAGTTATGTTGGTGATAGCATAGTCGGGCAGGAATGTAATTTTGGTGCAGGTACGAAAGTTGCGAATCTTCGGCATGACGGAAGGAATGTACGGGTCACGTTAGGGTACCAGTTCCTTGACTCGGGGCGACGAAAACTTGGAGTTATCATGGGCGATGGCGTGCATACGGCGATCAATACCAGTATAAATGTAGGGACTGTGATAGAGAGCGGTAGTTTTACGAAACCCGGGGAAGTTGTTAGATGATGATACTTGTATGGTGATGTGTTTGAGTGAAAAAACAAAAAATACGGATGCAATCCAAAAATTGACAGAACTTGCAAAACAGGTAGCTGATGTAATATCAGGATATAGCCATGTTCGTGTGATCTCGCATAATGATGCCGACGGCATCACATCGGCTGCGATTATCTGTCAGGCGCTTCACAGGAACAATACACAATTTCACGCCACCATTGTCAGCAGGCTGGATAAGTCGGTCATTGATATGGTGAACAGTACTGCATCTGAAGGTGACCTTGTGGTTTTCTGTGATATGGGGTGCGGACAATCGGACCTTATTGAAAAGGTATCTTTTGATGTTGTGATTATTGACCATCATCAGCCCGTGGGGGAATCGCCTGCAAAGATTGCGATAAATCCGCATTTGGTTGGGATCGATGGCGCGATACACCTGTCTGCTTCGGGCACTACATATATGGTTGCGCGACAGATGGATAAGGGGAATATCGATCTTGCAGGATTGGCAATTGCCGGTGCTGTTGGCGATAAGCAATTATTCGAGTCTGCAAACCGTTTCATACTGGATGAGGCTTTGGAGAACAAAGTTATCAGCATCAAGAAAGGTTTGAAGGTCGGTTCAGGAGATATTGCAGATATTTTGGAATATACAAGTGAACCTTATCTTGATATAACAGGTGACCGAAAAAAGATCGATGAATTTTTGGATATTCTGAACATACACGGTGAGATCAGCACGATGTCTGCTGACGATCTTAAGAAACTGACATCAGCGGTTGCTTTGAAACTGACGAAACATGCAAGCCCTGAAGCTGTGGATGCTGCTATTGGGGACATATATGTTCTTGATCGTGAGATCGTGCAGAATTCCTATGATCTTGTTGAAATGATAAATGCATG
>JAUWBW010000134.1 GCA_030609665.1 Methanosarcinaceae archaeon
GAATGCGTGGATTAGACAATTGGGTTTTTTCGTTTTTTGGTCGTAAAATTTATATTTTCGAGTATTTCATGACTGTATGAAATTATGCATACTCGGAACTATGGGCAATCGGAAGTACTGTACGTAATCTGTGATAATGCTCATCATTATGATGGTGCATTGGACATGTTTTGAGGGAATGCGCTGTGCCCTTGCTTGATCCCAGGTGCTACTTCTTCCATTATAACAGAATAATCGATTGAATTCATAGTATATATTCGATAAAATATGCAAAATTCATCGTTTATAAACGACAAGTTTATTAATCCAAATGCCAATATAATATCTTATGGACACAAAAAGCAAATTAAAACACGTTTTTGTTGAATGGCAAGAGCGACAACTGCCACAATTTCAAAGACGACGGCGCGATGTAGACCTCAGCAGTCCTCACATTGTGGATATATTAGGTGTAAGGCGCTGCGGTAAGACTTATTATATGTTTCAATTGATATCTGAACTGGTGAACTCAGGTATACCCAAATCAAATATATTGTACATCAATCTTGATGATGACAGGCTCCAACCCTTGAATGGCGATGAACTACAGTTACTGATCGAAACGTTCAACGAGTTTTTCGAGGTTTCTGAGGATCATAAATTGTACTTGTTTTTGGATGAGATCCAGAACATGCCGGACTGGGAAAAATGGGCAAAGAGCACCTATGACAAAAATGGAAATATCAAGATCGTGGTTAGTGGTTCCAATGCATCATTATTATCGCGTGACATATCCTCCCTGTTAACCGGAAGACACATCACGACCCGGATGTTCCCGTTCAGTTTCTCTGAATTCCTGGATCATCATGGGATAAAGTACCAGTTGAAAACCCTGCAATATTCGAAAAAAAAGACATCGGTTAAAAAGTTGTTTAACGAATATCTGCAAAATGGCGGGTTTCCCGAAGTGATATATTATCCAGGCTTAGGGCAAAGGGAATTACTCCAGTCTTACTTTGACGACATCATTTTTCGGGACATAATCTCCCGTTTCAATATACGTAACCCTCAGGTTTTCAAGCAGTTGAGTATATTTTGCATATCCAACATTGCAAAACCCCATACGTTTAATTCATTACGGAGATTGTTTGCAAATTATACGTCCCTCAGTACGGATGCCATTATCAATTACCTATCATACCTTGAAGATGCATTCTTGCTGTTCTCTGTTTCGCATTATGATCATTCAATGAAAAAACAGATCAATAAGCCCAAAAAATTGTATTGCATAGACACTGGCATGATTAACGCCGTATCTTTCCGTTTTTCAGACAATCTCGGACAGTTGTATGAAAATCTGGTGTTCCTGCAGCTTAAGCGGTCAAATCATGAAATGTATTACTGGCAAAGTGCAAAAGGCTATGAGGTAGATTTTGTGATAAAGGAGGGCCTGAAAGCCAGCCAGATGATACAGGTGTGTTTCGATGTTTCAGATACCGAGACAAGGTCTCGTGAGGTCAGGGGTCTGGTTGAAGGATTGAACTATTTTGACCTTCCAAAAGGTACGATCATAACTTCAGACTTTTTCCACGAAGAAATTGTTGATGGGAAAGTGTTACGTTACGTGCCGCTGTGGTACTGGCTGCTTGAGAATTGAATGGGTATCGTGTACGACCCTTTGTTCTAGTATATAATTTATAGAATTATATAGTGCGAGTTAATGCGAACGAAGTGAGCATTTTCTCGTCAATATTGAAAGCGGTCTTGCCGTTGAGATCCTTTTATGATGGCATAGCCGGTAGTGTAAAGATCATCATGCTCATTGGATCTGAGATATGCTTAAATAAAAGGTGACATCTGTGTTCTAATACAGTCAAAATCGAAATGGAACACGGATTCGACGGATGAACACGGATTTGCACGGATGAACGCGGATTGAACGGATAAAAAATAAAATCCGTGCAGATCTGTCTGATCCGCGTCATCTGTGTCCTAATACAGGCAAAATCGAAATGGAACACGGATTCGACGGATGAACACGGATTTGCACGGATAAAAAAATAAATCCGTGCAGATCCGTCAGATCCGCGTCATCTGTGTTTTCATACATTCTAAATTGAAATGGAACACGATCAAGGGCTGAAGACTTAGTAAATTCAGGCTTTGGAATAGCAGATGCAGCACATGTTGCCTTTGCAGAGCAGGCTAAAGTACCATTTATAAGCTGTGATGATAGACTTATCAAAAAGTGCATAAATCATAAAATTAATGTGTGGTGTGGTAACCCGGTGGCTTTTTGCGAAAAGGAGAATTTAAGATGACAAATGTGAAATATATGAGTGAAGATGTTGTAATTAAAAAAGCTATAGAGGCACTCATTGAAGAATTGGGGCCAGTAGAAGCCATCCGATTCATCAATATACCCAAAAGAAAAAGGATGGAAAGTATAAAACGCCACCGAAAATGGCAAAATATGTTAGATAAATCTATGTTTTTTGATGAAATTTTTACTGAATGAGCAAAATGATCTGTTTGTGAATAAAGGCATCATCCTTGCTAGCAGTACAAGTTCCCGCTTATGCACAATTAACCAAAGTGACGAACAAACACCCCTCCACAACAGATATTAAAAACATTATGATAGTCTCGAGCCGTAACATGTCTTAGATATAGGTGCAACGAAAACACATACTAAATTTTGTCACTTCGTTTTTCATGCCTGATTTTGGCAAAATACACCGAGCTTTGCGTGGTGATGTTGTTTCCGACTCCAACCCTCTCATCAACCTCTATCCAAAAATTTATATAACCTCCTGCAAATTATCACCCAGATTCTTTTAATAAAAACAATTTCGGATCCAAAAAAATGAAAATTGCAATAATCCTCGGCACACGCCCGGAAATCATCAAGATGAGCTCCATAATCCGCGAGTGTGAGAGACTGGGGCTTGATCACTACATCCTCCACACAGGCCAGCATTATTCTTTCGAGATGGACCGTGTGTTCTTTGATGAACTTGAACTGCTGGCGGCGCGGTATAACTTGGATGTTGGTTCAGGCACCCACGGTCGGCAGATTTTTAAGCTTGACAACCAATAGAATCTTAGTGATGCATATGCGAATGAAAGCAATATACAAAGATAATGTTTTGAAACCGTTGAAAAAATTAGATTTGAGGGAAGGAGAGATGGTCGAAATCAGTATGATACCCACATCTTTAGCTAAAAGATTTCAGGGTACTATAAAACTTTCTGATCGAAATTTAATAGAAGAAATAGCTGAATGTGATGATCTTGTCTAAGATTTTTGCAATCCCGTCCGGTGAAAATGTTTTATTTGATACGAACATATTTATTTATTCCGCATTGGATCATCCAAGATATGGAGATATTTGCACAAATCTCATTTATGAAGTCGAATCCGGAGAAATAGAAGGATACATTCCTACTATTGTATTGAATGAATTATTGCACAGGCTGATGATTGCTGAAATCATCCAAAACGGCTTCGCAAGAAACACAAAAGATGCAATAAATGCTTTGAAACGTGACAATAATATAATTCCGAGTTTGAATGTTTGCTGGGAAGAGCTGGACAGGATATTCGAGATGCATTTCACTATTTTGGAAGAAAAAGCAAATACGTTTGCAGAATCAATTCCAATCTCACGGAAATATTCACTATTAGCAAAAGATGCATACATCACTTCGTTCGCCAAATCCTATGGAATAACGAATATCGCAACCAATGATCGGGATTTTGAACATGTTGAATGGCTTGATGTCTGGAGACCATAAGACATCATAATCACCTCAGATCGTGGCGGTTGAAGATTGAACGGGCGCAGGCTTACTTGTAATATATATTTTATAAATATGTAGTCCGAGTCAATTCGACCTAAGGGAGATTTTTCTCGTGTTTTAAAAATTAGATCTTCCCCCCACCACATATATGACATTATTAATATATTTTCACCCAAGGCTCCGCCCCCCACTTCAAACACCATCAAAAACCCCGAGAAACAACACATAAATAACTCCCACAATATCTAATAACCATCTAAAAAATACAGAAAATGGAACACGGATTGGCACAGATAAACACGGATAATAAAATGAAAGGCGTTATCCCAACAGGCAGTACAGATTTTTACCAACCTCTATCCAAAAATTTATATAACCTCATGCAAATTATCACCCGGATCCTTTTAATAAATACAATTTCGGACCCAAAAAAATGAAAATTGCAATAATTCCCGGCACACGCCCGGAAATCATCAAGAGGGGGACATCATCCGCGAATATGAGTTGTGGGGTTTGGATCATTGCATCCTTGAACCGTGTGATTCCCAACCACTGAAATATTCAACAAATTTGAGGACATCATCATGAGTAATAATAGAGTAAATGAAAGATCTATCAATACAATATTGGTTACCGGAGGAGCAGGCTTTATTGGAAGTCATATCGTTGATAGGTTGATGGATACTGGATGTAAGGTTGTTGTGTTTGATAACTTCAGTTCTGGACAAATGGAGTTCATTGAACATCATCTTGATGATGTGAATTTTTCGCTGATCAAAGGCGACCTGTTGAATACCGGTGAGATCGATGCAGCATGTCATGGTGTTGATCTTGTGTACCATGCGGGTGCAAATCCTGATGTTCGGCTGGGTGCGGTAGATACGAAAGTTCATTTTGAGCAGAATATTACTGCTACCTATAATCTGCTTGAAGCGATGCGCAAGAACGCTGTTCCTAATGTTGCATTTACGTCTACTTCAACGGTGTATGGCGAGGCGATAACCATTCCCACACCTGAGGAGTATGGGCCACTTGTTCCGATATCACTATACGGGGCTTCGAAACTCGCATGTGAGGCACTCATTACTTCGTATTCCCACACGTTCGATATGCATTCATGGATATTCAGGTTCGCGAATATCGTTGGCGATCGGGGTACGCATGGCATTATCGTTGATTTTATTGAAAAATTGAAAACTGATCCTAATCGTCTTGAAATACTTGGAGATGGGCGACAATCCAAATCATATCTGCATGTGTCCGATTGTGTAGATGGGATCCTGTTTGCGGTCGATCATATCGACGAAACTGTGAACATCTTTAATGTGGGATCTGAAGATACTATCGATGCGACAGGAATTGGTAGAATTGTTGTTGAAGAAATGGGACTTGATGGTGTCGAGTTCAGTTATACTGGTGGCAAGCGGGGTTGGAAAGGCGATGTGCCACGGATGTTGCTTGCGGTTGATAAGATCAAGGAACTCGGGTGGAGTCCGTCGTATACGTCAGGAAATAGTGTGCGGGATACGGCACGTGTGTTGATCGGCTCTCTTTGATCTGCATGTTAAATTGTGGGAGTGTTCTCTGATTTTAGTTTACTGTTTTTGGTGGGTTTTTAAGGGATGTGCCGCGCTTTGCGCGGTGATGTTGTTTTCGACTTAATACCGGCGCACGATAGAAAGCCAATGCAGTTTCAATAGTTTATGAG
>JAUWBW010000212.1 GCA_030609665.1 Methanosarcinaceae archaeon
TGAGGTTAAAAGTGGTAAAATACTCGTGCTTGAAAAAGGTTTAACGCCTGAGGAAGAGGCAAATCTGATCGAAATAACGATGTCGCAGATCGAGCCTGATGATTTTTCAGGCATTGAAATGGAGAGTTATCCTTTCAAGATAGACAATTCATTGATCGGAAAATTGTTCAAGAAGAATACGATACGGACAAGACTTACGGTCATTGGACCTGCCAACCAGTTAAAAACGCTAAAAAGAGACCGGGACCTGATAAGTGCGCTTGTATCGACAAACGAATAGTTGTGTGATCTTTAATGAGAATCACTGAAGAAATCGACAAGATAATCTCCCATCCACAATCACTATCATCTTTTGATATGGGGCGGGATGATGTTAATGTGCTGTGTACACATGGCAAGGTTGCACTTTGGTTTGGACGCCAGGTGCCCGATGTTATTATTGGACAGATTTTGCTTGACATATCAAATGTAGATGCATCATCAGTACATGAATGTGATATTGTTTGCCCTTTTGAGGAGATCGCCGAATATGAAAGTCATGGGTATGTTCTTGTATCATATGCTAAAACAGATAATGGATACAGGACAACGTTCAATGTTCCATTCAGCAGCAAGACAGCGCTTTTTCATTTTGCAGAAACTATCAGCAAAGAACTTAAGAACAAAAACGTTAACATTGACATATACTGGACTGGTAATGATGCGGACATTGTGTTGCTATATGACAAACTTAGTAATATAGATGGATGGAATCTTAAACAGGTGAAATATAAAGATGAAGGTAAGGACAAGTAGAGTCATTTCTTAACAAATAAATCCGCATTATGCAAACACTGATCGATCAAAGAGGAAAATTAATGAGAGAATTACCCAAAACCGACTGTAATAATCTATTATCATCAATGGAACTTATGTCAAAACACATCCACGGCGTAGCCAATGAACTCGAAGTGGATAATATCAAGAAAATGCTTGCCGATTTACTAAATGCAAATTGTATCTTTGTTATGGGTGCCGGACGCTCCGGTCTGGTTGCAAAAGCATTTGCGATGAGGCTTATGCATCTTGGATTTAGCGTCTATGTAGTGGGAGAATCCACCACACCGGCTGTTAAGGATAATGATGTTGTGGTTGCAATATCGGGTTCAGGTGAGACGCGCTCAATATCAGATCTTGGAAAGATCACAAAGGAGATCGGGGCAACATTGATAACCGTAACGTCTAACAGGGAGTCAACGCTTGGGAAATTGTCAAATACAATTGCCCTGATCCCTGGCAGGACAAAGGAAGATGCAGGAGGATATCTTGAGAGACACATGCGTGGTGAGTATTCACACTTAACACCGCTCGGGACATCATTTGAGATCACAACCCTCGTGTTCTTGGATGCTATTATTGCTGAATTGATATCAATTACAGGTGCATCCGAGGACGATCTGAAGTCCAGACATACAATTTTAGAATAGGGTGAGGAGTACAATGGCTGACACGAAGTTTGCACAAAGGGTTTTGGACATAGACATATCCGGCATTCGAAAGATATTCGAAGCTGCAGGCTCGGATGCAATAAATCTCGGACTCGGTCAGCCGGATTTTGATACACCATCTCACATACGACAGGCAGCTATTGATGCCATAAACGAAGGATTCACAGGATATACATTCGGTTCAGGGATCGTGGAACTTCGTGAGGCATTGAGTCAAAAGTTCAAGAGGGAGAATGATTTTGACGTGTCTTCCAATGAGATTATAGTCACATCAGGTGCATCCGAGGCATTGGAGATCGCAATCGCTGCACTTGTCAATCCTGGTGATGAGGTGCTGATCGCAAACCCGGGGTTCGTATCATACAATGCATTAACCGAGATGATGGGCGGTCGTGCTGTCGGTGTACCTCTTGGCGAGGATTTGACAATGCGTCCGGATGACGTGATGGAACGGATAACTCCAAAGACCAAGGCGCTTATTGTTAACTCTCCATCCAATCCCACAGGTGGTGTACAAACCAAGGACGACATGAAGGCATTTGCGGATATTGCGGATGACCACAATATCACGATAATCTCGGATGAGGTGTATGAACATTTCATTTATGAGGGTGAGCATGTAAGCCCTGCAAAGTATTCGGATAACGTTATTACAGTCAATGCCACCTCAAAGACATATTCGATGACAGGGTGGCGACTTGGTTATGTCGCTGCAAAAAGTGAGTACACAGAACAGATGTTAAAAGTACACCAGTATGTTCAGGCGTGTGCAAATTCCATTGCACAAAAAGCGGCACTTGCAGCCATCACGGGTCCGATGGAGCCGGTAATTGCCATGCGCGATGAGTTCAAAAAACGGCGCGATGTTCTGGTAAATGGTTTGAATGGGATGGGTTTGAAATGTGCTCTCCCAAAAGGTGCATTCTATGCTTTCCCTGAAGTTTCGGATTCGGCAGAAGTTGCGACAAAGTTCATTTCGAACGGTGTCGTTGTTGTCCCAGGCATTGCATTTGGGGATAGGGGTGACGGTTACATACGAATCTCGTATGCGACATCGATGGCTGATATCGAGAGGGCACTTGGCATAATGGAACGTGTTTTGTAAGTGTAAGTTTAAGAATAGGATCAAATTATTTCAGGCTCAGGACTTTTCTCATCCTGCTCTTGCTCTAATTTCTTTTTCTCGTCGATCATATCGATCAGTTTGTTGACCACGTGGTCAATACCGTCGCCTGTTGCGGTTGACATTTTCATGTCAACAAAATCGGTTTCTTTGAATTCAGGCAGGTCGGTTTTGTTTGCAACAACAATGATCGGCAGGTCGAATTGTTTCTTTACTTCATCAAGCATGCGTTTTTGATCAGATATTTCATAACCGCATGTCTCGCTTGCATCAAGAATGAAAAGTACAACAGCATCCAAATATTTTAGTGCAGTGATCGCCTGCAGTTCGATATCGTTCCTGTCTGCCATTGGCCTGTCAAGCAGACCAGGGGTGTCAAGGACCTGATACCTTTCATTGTCCCTGAAAAAATGACCGATAGTCACTCCTTTTGTAGTGAACGGATAGGATGCGACTTCCGGGCTTGCACCTGTTATTGCAGACACAAAACTGGATTTTCCAACATTCGGGTATCCTGC
>JAUWBW010000142.1 GCA_030609665.1 Methanosarcinaceae archaeon
GTAACCAACCGGTTGTATTATGCGGTGTTTTATATCTCACATATTTATGTTTGGGGTATCATTAAACCATTCATAGATAGGTTTTACTGTGATAGTTTTGCCATCTATGGTGATGGTCTCATGTTCATTTTCAGTTATTATAAGTCCTTCTTTGAGATCATGAGTGTTCATCGCTTCCATCAATCCCCTTATCTCACGTTTTCGTGTGCCCTCATCTTTCAGGGTCAATGTGACCTGAATGGCAGTTGTGATATCCAATCCATCTTTCAATATGAAATCACATTCATAGTGTTCCTTGTGATAATAAATGTCTCTGTCCTGTCTTTTCAAATTCATATATACAAGGTTTTCAAGCAATCTGCCTCGATTTTCCGAGAATTTGAATGATATTGAATTTACCAGCCCCGTGTCAAGGCAGTAGATCTTCTTGGGATTTATGATCTGCTTTTTTACTGACCTATCGAATTTGGTCAATGTGTATGTCAGATATGAATCTTCTGAACAATTCAGATATTCTTTTACTGTTTCAGAGGATATTTTCAGGGTTTTTGCTATGTTTGAATAAGAGAACGGTTTTGCTATGTTAGATATTATGAAATAGAGAAGGTCAAATACATCCTTGTTGTTCCTGAGATTGTTTGGATAGATGATATCCTTTAGGTAGATGGTCTGGAAATAATTTTTTAGGATTTCCTGTTTAAGTTCGCTGTCACTTTCAAGCACAACTCTTGGATATGCACCGAACTCAAGATAGTTGTTGAAATGCTGGAGTTTCTCAACGGTTGTTGGTTTGTGGACATCGTTAAAGTCCAGATATTCAATAAACGACAGGGGATGAACTGTTATTGAAAAGTACCTGCCTGACAGTCTGGTGCTGATCTCTTTGTTTATAAGGGATGATGTTGAACCTGTGAGTATTATCTTTATGTTCTTTGTAGTATCATGCAGAGTTTTGATAGTCTGTACCCAGTAATCGTAATTCTGTATCTCATCTATGAACAGGTACATCTTTGATGGGTTTTTAAGTGCCAAATGGTATTCTATTATCTCCGTGAGATATGTTGGATCCTTGGATTTGCTCTGGAACAGTGGTTCATCAAGATTGATGAATAGTATAGATTCAGGCGGCACATTGTTGTCCAGCAGATTTTTTATCACCTGATATGCAAGGGTTGATTTTCCGGTGCGCCTTGCACCTATCAGGAGGAGAATTTCCTCTGTTCCGAAGTATTTCATAACCTTCGGATACCATCGCAACCGGTCAATGCCGGTATCAAATGGTTTTTCGAACCACCATGGGTTCTGTCGTTCAAGGGCTATTTTCGCACGCTCGTCCATATTGTAGATTATAATCGCTGAAAATACATTAAGTTATCGATTATAATTGATGTTTTTGTATGGAATTATCGATTATGATCGCCAATTATCATAATTTTCAACTTTAGTACATCCGATTGGCTCGCCTGCTAATCAATTTGCCGACCAATTCCCAGTGCAAGCCACTGGTTTTCTAGGTTCACACTAAAACGCCCTTTTTATTAAATTTTTCAATGTGCTCTTTAACAGCATCAGAACTTATCCCCAATTATCTGCAAGTTAATTTCTGGATATTTTTATGTTATTTTATATTTCGCTGAATATCTTAAATTCTAATTTTATCAGGATGACTTGGGGAGTAACTTGGGGAGCGCAGTATCAACTCTTTTCTCTTCTATCTCCCACATCCCAACCGTGATCAACCCCAGCGCCGTAGCAATAACATCACCGTCTTCCTTGCCCCACGCCCCATCACCATTCATCTCCCCAAGCAACCACTGAACATCTCCCTCAAGTTCATCCTTAAATCCCACAAGCATCAGCGCCTGCATCACAATATTGCTTGTGGATATGAACTTCCAGCCGCCGTCCGCCTCGCGCTGTGAAAGTATCCACTCCGCACGCTCGTTGATAAAATCGCGATAAACGGCACTGCCAGAAAGTGTATCCTGCTTCCAAAGAGCAGTGATAACAAGAGCCGTTGTCCCAACATGCTCCCACTCCGCACCATAGTTCTCGACAAGCCACTGACACCCATCCTCATTGGATTTACCCATATCTGCAAGAGCCGCCAGTGCGTATGTTGTATCGTACACATCATCATTCCACGAATCTTCGTGCTGGTGGCTCAAAAGCCATCGTTTCGAATCGTTAAACGTGATTCCTATGCCCGCGAGAGCAGAACACGCCCGCGCAGTTTCCCGAATAGAATCATTCCACGCGCCGTCATGTTTCATGCGTATCAGGTGCGCTGCATTATCATTGTTTGGTATGCTCCACAGGCTGCCAGCGGTAACAACGCGGGAAAGTTCTTTTGCAGAACTTGGCTGCCGGGTTTTTATCCAGTCGAATGATTTGCGTACAGCGTCAGTATTCATGGAATATAAGATGCAGCAATCGGTATTTAGTGTTTCTTTTTTAGGTTTATTTATTTGTATTTGTTTTAGTGACACAGTTTCAAAATCCAGTTATGATTAAGCAGTAATACTATCACAGCAGGTATATAATTATGCTATGCTGTAATAATATTACTTTGTGTATAACATGGCAACAATAAACTGCACCCTTTATGACTTTTCCGAAATCCCGGTTTTCAAAGTATTTTCAGTGAGTTTAGCAATGAATTTAAATATACTGAAAAAGATATTTTCCGTAGGAAAATATCTCCACGATGCCCAAAATACAACAATAAAACCGTACACAATGGTTACAACAACTACACCAAAAAAGGAATGGGGACCATAAAAACCGCATTCATCTAAATGAGCATTTCACATATCACAAACGTTTGATAAGGTGTGGGAAAAAGAAGTTCGATAACTATACCCTCTATCTTTTTGATGACAAAGATTTGAAGCTTGAAGAGCATAAGACGCTGTACAAGAAGCTGGATGAGGGAAAGATCAATAAGAAGCAACTCAACGAAAAGATGAAACGAGCTGGACAAATTCTTATTGTGTCCAACATGGACGTTGAGGAATATGAGGTATTTAAGCTATTTAAGAAAAGAGAATCTGTTGAGAAGATGTTCGATACGTACAAGACTGTTCTTGATGCCGATAAATTATATCTGCAAAGTGATAAGAGCGTATTTGGACATGTCTTTATTTCATTCATATCTTTTTACATACATTGCACAATAGAGAATCTATTGAAGAAGGCGGGGCTGAATAGCAAGATTACACCGATTGATCTGTTGCACAAGTATGGTAGAGTCTACCACATTGATTTGAAGGAGGCAGATTTGATTACTGAAGTGCCAAAGAAGGTACGAGAGTTGGATGAAAAACTTGGACTTGATGTATTCCCTAAAAAGTAGAGTTAAGGTATAAAATTATAAAGTTGGTCAAATCAGGAAATCATAAAAAGTCTCTGAATTTTGTCCCAAGGGCATTTATATCAGAACAGTTTTATGGTTATAAAATATATATCAAATAGTCCCATTGCACAAATGAGAAAAGTCATGGCGCAAGAGCAAGGTATCGCTAAAATGGACCTAACTTATATTGAAAAGGCAGTGATGATGGGGAATTCGCTGTATTCAACTGATTGGCAAAAAGGAGTATTGTACCTCACAAATATGAATATTTGGTTTTCGCAGGGGGAAGGTTGGACAACAATTCCACTTAAGAATGTTTCCATGATCGGTAGGGAGGTCACAGGTGCTATTAAGGCTAAAGCGATGAAAACTACAGGAACATCACATGTACTTATTATTGATTATGTGCAGCCATCAAGTGTGAGCCAGTCATCAACTGCATCATCGATTGCATTGCTGGCAGGTCCAGAATCTGTAATAAATACGCTGAAGACGTATCTGCAGACGATGTGCGGAACGTCTTTAAAAACACAGTCGTTGTCTGATATTGATAAGAAGATGCTGTATATGCTCAATACCGGTGTTGTGGATCTGCAAAAACTGTCTTTTCTTATTGGTACTGATATGGATACAATTACGAAGAGTTTCCAGACATTAAGGGAACATGGAATGTGCGATGTAGGTGGAGTACTTACGACTGCAGGTGTTAAAAAGATTAAGGAGATGATGTGATGAATTGTTTTACCATTTATTGTATCAATTGCTATTATAATTCGGAGGGCAGACAATGAACGACGTACCGCCGGGTCCACCGCCATTTGAAGCACCACCAGGTGGTCCGCCTCCTATGATGGAAGGCGGAGGTTTAGCACAATCCATGGGCTCATTTGGAGCTATGTTGAAGATACAGGAAAATATCAGCCAGATGCTTCCGGCTTCGAAGGTGCCGTGGAATGAGACCCGAAAATTCCTCAAGGCAATTACAATTGAAGATGTTAAGGCAACATCGCTGTATAAGTTCCATATGCGCCTGTTCCAAAAAATTGGGCTTGGTAATATGCAACTGGTGGCTTTTGCTCCTATGCATTATATCTTTGCTGTACCTAATTGTCCGGTATGTGGCTTATATCCGGCACTAAATAATCAAAAAGTATGTGTTGCAACCACAGATGCGTTGCATCGGTTTTTTTCAGAAGATTTGGAACTGGAATGTACGGTAGATGAAATTGAATGTGTAAAGGACGGCGCACAGATGTGCAAGTTCAAGGTAGATATTCAGCCGATATCGGCATATCAGATCATGCTGGATGCGTATGACAATATGATTTTGGCGGGGAAACGTCCACCTAAAATAGATGATGCTGAATTGCGACATCGGGTGCAGTTGCTTACTATATATAAATTATTAGATGCTGGAAAAGTTTCTGAAATGGCCGGTGCATATATGCAGTATGCCAGCACCATAAATGTTGAGGAACAAATATTTGATCCCCCATGGAAGATGGCAGAAGAACTTGAGAAAATAGAAGAAAAAGGAGAGACGTCCGGTGCGGCATTTTCATCGATGAAACAATCCCAATCACCGACTATTGAAAAACCGCAGGTTCAGGAACCAAAGAATCAGGAAGTTGCCACCAAAGTAAAAACAGAGGCAAAGAAGACGGATAGCTTTGCTGAATTGCTGGCAAAAATGAAGAAAGATCAATAGTGAGGTATTGATATGAAGTTATCGGATAATTTTTCATAGTATATATTTTATAAATATATAGTGCGAGTTAATGCGAACGAAGTGAGCATTTTCTCGGATTCGTTATCCGAGTTCACAGGTAAGAATATAGTGTAATCACGAATGATGTTTACTATTAGGTGTAATATGGGGCGAATTTGATTCCAAATATATGGGCGTATTAATGAACTA
>JAUWBW010000150.1 GCA_030609665.1 Methanosarcinaceae archaeon
GGAGGTGGTGACCGCTTGGAACATTTGCGGTTACCCCAAAATGAATGTGCTTTATTGAATGTGTGAATTGTACTTATACGTTTCGTTTCATTCAAAACCTATTCTTACATTTTATATCCACTGCACAGGTAAGAACGTGAACTACACCCACCTGCTGCATAGCAGCGAGGAAGGTGCTTCCTGCTTCATTCATTGAACTAATGTTCATATGTCAGACAGGCTCATCCCGTAGTTCCTACGGTGAGTAAGTTTTGTTTTTGGAGTGCGAATGCTTTGATATTCAATGCAGCATTGATATCTCGATCATGTACTGCTTTACAATCGGGGCATTCCCACTCGCGAACTGATAATGTCATTTTGTGGTTATAGTATCCGCAGACACTACAAATCTTAGTGGATGGTTCAAACCGTCCGATCTTAAGAACAGTTTTCCCATACCACTCAGCTTTGTACTCAAGCTGTCTGAAAAACTCACTCCATGACACATCACTAATCGATTTAGCAAGACAATGGTTCTTAAGCATACCTTTTATATTCAGAGTTTCTATCGCTATCGCTTGGTTCTCGCGAATAAGTTTTGATGTAAGTTTGTGTAGAAAATCTTTGCGTTGGTTTGATGTTTTTAGATGTTGCTTAGCCACTACTTTTCTTGCTTTGTTTCTGTTACTGCTTCCTTTTAGTTTTCTTGATAGTCTCCTCTGTAATACTGAAAGTTTCTGTGATGAATTGTATAAGTGTTTAGGATTGTTTATTTTCGTTCCGTCCGACAATGTAGCAAAGTGTTTAAGCCCAACATCAATACCGACTGTAGTTTGTTCCACGAAAGGTTGTTTTGTCGGGATCTCCTTTTTATCATCAACTAAAATACTTATATAGAATTGACCAACACTGTTCATTGATACCGTTGCCGTTTTTAAGGTTCCTTCAAAGTGTCTATGTAATACAGCTTTTACTAATCCTATTTTAGGCAATTTGATCGTATTGTTTTTGAAATTAATCACGTAATGTTGGGGTACATGGAAAGATTGAATTAGGTTTTTTCGTGATTTGAATCTTGGGAATCCTTTATTTTCCCTGAAAAACTTGGTGAACGCTGATTCAAGATCAATACTCGCCGATTGCAATGATTGTGAGTTTGACGTTTTCAACCATTCATTCTCATTCTTAAGGCCTGGTAGCATCTTGTTTAAATCAAACCGCGACAATGTTCTTTTTTCCGTTTCATATACTTTAATTTTCTGCTCAAGCGCCCAGTTGTATACAAATCGCACAGCTCCGAAATGTTGATGAAATGTATTTTTTTGTTCATCGTTCGGATACAATCGGAATTTATACGCTTTGAGCATAGTTGTATATTGATTTAGCATTATATATACCTATTGCTAAATGCTTCATCTCCCACCTGTCACTTCGTTCCGAGGAAGGAGTATTCTAATTGGATAAAGTGAGATCATTGATTGAGCTGCTTAACCATTTGATATGTGTTTTCAATTTTTCATTAATTGTTTCGAGTTCTTTAATTTGTTCTTCCATCATTTATTCCTCTTGTTAGTTGGTTTTAATAATTCGATATCTGCATTTTTATCAACAATATAGCATCGTTCCATGCGGTAAAACAAGTGCACCAGATTTGAAATCATTGATTGCAGAATGCATATGTTCAAGGTCGATATTTGATGCTCTCGGCGGAGCGATTATAATAATTCGGTCTGATGCTTTTACAGATTGTACATCGTGTATGTATCGTCTTTCATTTGTATCACCTATATATTTGCTGTGGTTCGGTTGAATTTAAATCCAGTACTGTGCGCTGTCCGATTTCGGCAAGAAACCAACAAAAAATATCACGCGATGTACAGTTATCTGGGTGATACAATATGCAGTCTTTCCGGCATTGTGGAAATGGACATCCATCTGGAAATTTAGCATATGTATATTCAACCAATTCTCTGATTTTATCATTGAATTCGCGCATTTTATTATCTGGATTGTTCATAAGACTTACAAGAGCACTTTCAAGCCCCGAGGGAGGTATTTGCAATGTCATTTTATATCACCAACTTTGCTGTATCTTTTTTCAATGTATAATCAACTGCATTTCGTTTACACTGTTCAACTATTTTCTGAATCGATTCTCTCCAATCAACTTCTTTTGTGTGTGGATGGTAATTCAGTTTCCCGATTTTATAATGATCCGAAAACAACCACGTATCTTCAATCAATTCGCATGCATCTTCTGCCGACCAAATCGGTTCAAGCGAAATCCATGTCCGGATACCTGCGCGTTTGTATCGATATAACGTTTCAATGCGTTCGGACGTGACCGCCGCGCCGGATTCGTATTTGAGTGAATCATTGTCATCACTAAACACAAGCGAAATTCCATATCGAACCTGATCTTTGTATCGTTTAAATAGTTTGTAATCTTTCAATGATCGTTCCCCTCCTTTTGTCAACACATTTACGTTCAAACCATGTTCAAGCAATATCTCCAGCGCTTCGGTCGTGGTGGTGTGTTCCATAGCACCTGAAGAATACGCATCGCAGGTAAAACATAATAGGATTTCTCTTTGATCGCCTTCAAGAATCTTCACATCATGTTTGATTTTCTTAATCACATCCTTTTGCGGAGTCACAGTTGAATGGAATTCATCTACTGATTTGTGCAACAGTTTCGGATTGAAACAATAAATGCATTTCGAATCACATCCATTGAACAGGTTACATGCAAGTTCCGCGTATTCTCTTGCAAGTCCTGTCGGTTGATACACTTTCATCAATTTTTCATTCATTCGATCATCTCGTCGTCAATTGAACTCCATATTATTGCCCCTTTCGGCATTTTGAACGGTATTGGATCGATCCGGATTGGATTTGATAGATGCCAATATCGCATATTATAATTATATCGAGTAGGTGGAATACGATGTTTGCTCCCATCCGATACAAATTGACTGATACTGTTCGGCATTGTGCATCCCACAATCTCAACAGTACCGATAATACATCCCTGTTCGAATTCAGATGGACAACTGCGTTCGATATAATCATCGTTGTTTATTTTCACAACCCAATCAATATCGTTCACATTGATTTTCGTTCGAGTTGAGTAGAGTGCGACACGTCCTCTGAAATTGGTGTTGCGTGTACGGACTTCAATCGTTTTTCTGCCTGAAATGATTTCGTCTATCCATGGTTGTCTGATCGCAAGGACTTTCATTTTCTATACATCCTTAAGTGCAAATACGATTCCTTGACAATACTTGTCTTCGCCGTCCATGATACTGAATGTTTCGTGAGGGATATCCGTATCGTATGACCATGCATAGTCTCCCACGCACCAAATCGCATGTATCTGGCGTGCGGAGTTAAGTTCTTTCGCATAGTATGGACAATTGTCATCATAGCATTTGTTTACAGGTAATCCAGACTGATTAAACGGGATTTGACCACCACCATAACAGCCAGCTTCGTCATTAATCGCACCTCTGAATTCAATCAGGTCGTCAGATGCACCAAAAACGATTACTAAACCATTATTTTTTGCAATGATTTCGATTTCTTCGGTCGTTTCGTTACCAATACTACGGTTATTTAGCATGTTTGTTAGTTCTTTTGCGTTCATATTATCACTTTTTTACAAGTTTTTTGATCTCTTTTACAACCCATTTGATGTATTGTCGGTTGGTTTTCCGGATTTCGATGGCATCAATACACAGATTTCGGACATCTTTCGCATAATTATCCCAATAATTCTCGATTTCTGCGGGTAAATCGATGTAACATGGTGGATTATCAAGGAATAATTCACTTCTTGCCAAGGTATACACGTCACATGACTTCTCACCATGCGGTATTTTACTGAATACCTGTGCGAAATGCATCAATTCATGCCCTAAAACATTATAATACAGTGGTTTTTCGGGATTATATCCGATATTATACGTGGTTTCAGTCGCTTTGAGTGTCATTGCGCATGCAAATCCCTTCGTATAACTGAATTTTATGGTTTTCGGATGCAATTCAGGGAATTCTTTCAGGCATTCAAGCGTAATTATCTGGATATCAGTGATAAAGTTCTCGGATGCAGCATCGATAAACGGTTTTGTGAATTTAAATTCAATTGGCATTGGTATTCCTCACTATTTTGGCAGTATAAGTAATGCATTTAGTCCAATACCAAGCCACATTCCCCACAATCCCGCGTAAAATGTGTTGTTTGTGTTAATTGATAATAATATTCCCGTAATACCAATTCCACATAGACAAAATGCAAAAGTACGGATTGATTTCCGGTCTTTTCGATGCATTTCGTATCGATTCAACACTTGTTTGGCACATTCGAACTCTTTGGATGTCGCATTTAACAGTCCGATTCGTGATTCCAGTTCAGTCTCGTCTAATAAACGCACGGTATTTTCGTTTCGGTCACGAGCGGAGTTATTCATACGCTCGATGTGATCAATTGAACGCACGACATTATGAATGCCGGCATTCAACAGTGAAATTGCGTGTTGCATGTAAGTAACCCCTACACTTCGATCTCTTGGGAGTCAGCGAATTCATCCAATGTCCGGTTTACATGGTCGAGTGACAACATTCTGTATTCAAATACATTCATTGGAATGTATGCTTCCAATAATGCTTTGTTTTCGGATTCAATTGTCATTTTTATCTTGACTTTACTATATCCAGCCTGTCCATTCGTACCTTCCATGGTAACTTTATGGCCAGTTATCTCAGCGCCATCGCCATCAAGCGATACTTTACTTGTTACGTCTTTTACATTCATTTGCATGGTGTTTCAGTCTCCTGTGTTGTTCTTTGATGATGCATTCAAGAAATATGCAGCATGAAGTAAGAAATCATGCCAATTCATTCCGGTTTTGTTCTTAATTGATTCGATTTCTTCGAATTCTTCGATTGTAAATGGTTCATTTA
>JAUWBW010000156.1 GCA_030609665.1 Methanosarcinaceae archaeon
TGCAAAAGAATTGATCGAGGCAAGGCTTGGAATGTGCTCTATTGGGAAGCAGATCACTGCGAGTGTGAGTGAAGGGTTTGAAGTGGTTGAAGGTAAAGAGATATTGAGAGTAAGGGAGTCCGGTTTTCGTGTGTTTTTGAGGGGATGGGGTTGATGATGCGCCCGCACAAGAGTACTCCTATGGAACATGTGTATGACGTCCATTCTACGACCCATGTGTTTTAGTACAAACACTGCGCACACCCATGCAGCGCGCCGTTTTTGAGCGAAAGAGGAAAAGGCATGGAATTACCAAACATATCCAAAAAACCGATTTGTTTTTAAGTGTTTACACCATACCACGCTACATATTTAGATATCAATAACGACAAACCCAAACTGATTTTACAGGGACGAGGTACCAAATGAGCGATATTTTGCGAAGAGGTCGGCTTGCAACCGCGCCCGATGAGGAGATTATTAAGTTCACATCCTCGATGGATGCTGATAAATGGATATTCGAAGCAGACATTGCAGTAGACCTGGCGCACACGGTCATGCTCAAAGAGCAGGGCATCATCAATGACAGCGATTGTGCCGGTATACTTGAAGGACTCCTGAAGATAAAGGAAGGTGGGATCGATAAACTCGACTACACCTATGAAGACATACATATATCACTCGAATCAAAACTCATCGACCTCGTAGGCGAAGATGTAGGCGGCAGGATGCATTCGGGACGATCGCGAAACGATGAGGTTGCGACCTGCATCAGGCTTGTACTGAGGGACGAACTCCTTGGTCTTATGGACGACCTTGCGCTTCTTCGCGGTTCATTATACAGCACCGCAGACAAGAATATCGACACACTCATGCCCGGTTTCACACACCTGCAACATGCCCAGCCAACAACCCTTGCACATCATCTTATCGCACACGCAAACGCATTCGGGCGCGATTTTGACCGCACACAGAGTGCCATATCGCGAGTGAACCTGTGTCCACTCGGTGCAGCAGCATTCGCATCAACCGGTTTTAACATAGACCGCACGCGAACGCAGAAACTACTTGGGTTTGACGACCTCGTGGAAAACTCAATGGATGCCGTAAGCAGTCGCGATTTCCTGATCGAATCTGCGAGCGTGCTTGCAAATGTCATGATAAATTTAAGCAAAATGGCAGAGGAAATAGTAATGTGGTCAACATCCGAGTTCGATTTCATAGAACTGGATGACATGTACGCATCCACTTCATCCATCATGCCCCAGAAGAAAAATCCAGATACTGCTGAACTCATAAGAGGCAAAAGTGGTGTTGCGATCGGCTCACTAATGTCGCTCCTGTCGATCTGCAAAGCATTGCCTCTAAGTTACAACCGCGACCTTCAGGAAGCCACGCCAAACATCTGGCGTTCCATTGAAACAACACGGGCTGCAGTTCGCATCATGGCAGGTATGGTCGGAACAATGAAAGTGAACATTGACATGATGGCAGAACAATCCGTTGCAGGTTTTACAACTGCAACCGAACTTGCAGACACATTGGTAAGAGTAACAGGTGTACCATTTCGGACAGCGCATCAGATCGTTGGCGTTCTCGCGCGTGGAAGCGGCGAACCAACACTTGGAGAGATCGATGCGGTTGCGCATAGTGTGATCGGTGAAAGCCTGAGTGGACGCGGATTAACTGAAGAGATGGTACGTGAAGCACTTGACCCGATAGCAAATATTAAAAAACGAACCGTCACAGGCGGACCTGCGCCCGATGAGGTACGCAGATCCATTAATAGCCAAATGGCTAAACTGGGTAAAGACGAGCAGGAACTTGAGAGTTTGAACAAACGTATCGACGACTCGATAAGTAACTTGCTTGGAGTCGTTGGCGAGTGCATAAGTAAGTAAGTAATAAAACGGAATATGATCATCATGGATTTTGAACAAGGCGACAGGGTGCGGATCGATAAAGACGGCAGGGTGTATGAAGGCATTGTGATGCCAAGTATAACCGATCATATCGTACTGAAAATGGATAGTGGATACAATGCAGGTTTCAGTCCAGAAGATGCAAAAGTAACCGTAATTAAGAAAAAACAGGAAACCGCTTCGACCCCCGCCACAGCAGGAGAGAAGAAAGCACAAAAGAAAGGCGGCAAACTCTCAAAAGTTACTATTCTATCGACCGGTGGCACGATTGCCAGCAAGATCGATTACAGGACAGGTGCAGTGAGTGCACAGTTCTCGGCAGATGATATTTTAAACACAATACCTGAACTGAAGGAGATCGCTGACTTTAGCGGAAGAGTGGTCTATAATATACTGTCCGAGAACATGAAATCTGAGTACTGGGCAGAACTTGCCCGTGCAGTTGCCGAAGAGATCAACAACGGTGCAGAAGGAATTATCGTTGCACATGGCACAGATACCATGATGTACTCTGCTGCTGCGCTGTCATTTATGATCGAAACACCTGTACCGATCGTTTTTGTCGGTTCCCAGCGAAGTGCGGACAGGCCAAGTAGTGACAATGCCATGAATGCGATATGTGCAGCCGAAGTTGCAGTTAGCGATATCGCAGAAGTGTGTGTGGTCATGCATGGCACCCCCTCTGATGGCTACTGTTTGATCCATCGCGGTACAAAAGTACGGAAAATGCACACCTCAAGAAGGGATGCATTCAAGTCCATCAATGCAGAACCCATAGGGTCTGTTGATTATGCAACGCGCAAGATTAAATCAACAGGCGATTACATCAAGCGCGGCAGCCGTGAGTTAAAGTTGCATGAAGGATTTGAACCAAAATGTGCGCTTGTCAAGTTCACACCGGGTGCAAGTCCGGACATATTATCATATTACATTGATGCAGGTTATCGCGGAATTGTTATTGAAGGAACAGGGCTTGGTCACGTCTCAGCCGACTGGATTCCGGCAATTGAAAGTGCTCGGCAATCAAAGATTCCGGTTATCATGACATCACAGTGCATCAATGGCAGAGTGTGTGACAGGGTTTACGATACAGGCAGGGATATCTTGAAAGCCGGTGCAATTGAGGGGGAAGATATGCTACCGGAAGTTGCGCTCGTTAAACTCATGTGGGCGCTTGGGCAATCACAGGGTTTTGATTCTGTATGTGACATCATGAAGGATGATATTGCAAGGGAAATATCATTTTGCAGTTCACAATAAAAATATAAAATTGTAGTATTCGAATTGGTTTTCAATGTGGTGGATCAAGTCAAAAAGTATAAATATAATGATAAATCATGATATATTGTGGAGAAACAAAACACAAACCCAAGAGGCAATAGCTGCAAGGTGGCGATAATCACTCAGAGTGCTAATGGGATGATTACGACAAACGCGTGGTTGCGGAAATTAGGGTAAAGCGAGAAGGATGTTATCCGTATGATGTTGCCAACCTTCTCATTCATTTCATTTTAAGTATTGGGTTTTTTCTGGCTTTTTTTATTAGATATGCTTAAATTCGAACAATATTATTCTAATCTGATGAGTTCTCTGCTAAATTTGAAATACTTATTCCATGTTGCAGTTTTTGGTTCCATTTTAAGTGGGGGTGTATTAGGGTATGCATTGTTGAACTATGGCGAATACAGTTCGATCTTTATATTGTTGGCTGGATTTATAGGCTGTCTGGGAATTGCTATATTGGAGATATTAAGCATTAGGTTTGGCTCAATATCAAAAAATAGTTCATCGATCTCTACAATAGTCATTTATGGCATTTTTGGGTTGTTTTCGTTATACATAGGACACATTATTTTATATCTCTTCATGGATATTGGGGCAGGACAGAATATGAGCCCATTTGAGGTCATGTCTCTTTACATGTTTTTTAGTGGTAATATAGGTATAAAAGATACATTGCTTGCACTTGCGGGTGCAATTTTAGCGTCTCTTCTTCCATTAGTTACATCTTCTAAGACCATGAATAAGTAGATTAATAATGAAGTAATCACTATTGAACCGTTATTCAATATCATCATAAATATTATCATCATAAATATTATCATTATAATTATTGTCAATAATCACATCAATAGGTGAATATATGTCATTAGCGAAACTCAGAACACATTATACAAAACAGATCAACCTCGATACGATCGGCGAGGATAAGGTTACGGTCGCAGGATGGGTACATGAAGTACGAGACCTTGGTGGGATATGCTTTGTGGTCTTGCGAGATCGTGAAGGTCGTGCACAGGTCACACTTGTTAAAAAGAAGATCGACAGGGAACTGTTCAACAACGCAAGAAAACTTGTACGCGAATCAGTTGTTTCCGTAACGGGTTCTGTAAAAGAATCAAATCAGGCACCAAATGGTTATGAGATCATTCCTGATACGATCGATGTACTAAATGTGGCAGATTCACCTCTTCCAATGGACACGACCGGAAAGGTGGATGCAGAACTGGACACACGTCTCGATTCAAGGTTCATCGACCTTCGCCGCCCTGGAACACAGGCAGTCTTTAAGATCAGGCACGAAGTGCAAAAAGCGGTACGTGATTTCCTCACACAAGAGGGTTTCATCGAGACTTCCACTCCAAAAGTTGTCGCAACAGCAACAGAAGGCGGCACATCACTTTTCCCAATTACATACTTTGACAGGGAAGCATTCCTAAACCAAAGTCCCCAGCTTTTCAAGCAGATATTAATGTCAGGCGGACTTGACAAGGTTTTTGAGATAGGACCTATCTTCAGGGCTGAGGAGCATGACACACGTCGTCACCTTAATGAAGCGACCTCGATCGATATCGAAGCAAGTTTCATGGATCACTTTGATGTAATGGAGATCCTTGAGAACATGGTTGCGTTTGTGTATTTACAGGTCAAA
>JAUWBW010000191.1 GCA_030609665.1 Methanosarcinaceae archaeon
CTGTACAACCACCAATGCAGATACCTGCACCACAAAATCCACAATTGCAATACTATCCCTACCCACCCATACAACAGCCATTTTACTATTATCCACAGCCTGTGCAATACCAACCACAACCCAATACCCCACCACAGGTAAACCACCACCCATTGCAACAGGCTGTCTTTCCTACTAACCAACCACCACAACCGCAGCAGTATGCTGCCCAGCCAGTGGCCATATTACAATCACAACCACAGGCACAAGTACAACCACAGACGCGCCAACCACATGTCCCATTACGAGACAAGATCAACGATACAACACTCACAATAAGCGAGCGCCTGGAACTGTTCTTGAAATATGAATATCCACACGTATGGTTCACATCCCAGGAGATCCAGGGACATTATGAGCGAGTCTACGGCTTCATCAAGCTAAGCACCGTTTCAACATACCTTTCTCGTATGTATCGCAAAGATCTGCTCCAAAGACGCGGAAACCGCACACAACGCGAGTACATGTACATTTGTGATGAACTCGATATACCTCACACCGATGGCATAACCGCCTCCGAGGCTAATGGGATAATGCAGTAGGCAAACACTTCACATACCGAATTCTTTTTTTGTTTTAGTATATATTTTATAAATATATAGTGCGAGTTAATCCGAGCATAGCGAGGATTTTCTCGTAGTATATAATTTATAGAATTATATAGTGCGAGTTAACGCGAACGAAGTGAGCGTTTTCTCGTGAACGAGAACCATAGTAGTGTTCACACCACAATAAAAACACACGATCCACCCGGTGAATACGTGATCGTGTGAACATGAGACAAACATACGTTCTTATATATGAGGAGAACACGATCACCCCGCAAGAATACGTTTATAGGCATTCACATCCATATTCACAACTACAATGCGCCCTTTCAAACTTGTATCAAGCTATAAGCCAAAAGGTGACCAGCCAAAAGCCATCCGGAAACTCACAGACGGAGTACTGAAAAACCAGAAGCATCAAACATTGTTAGGAGTAACCGGATCCGGCAAGACGTTCACAGTCGCAAATGTGATCGAGAACGTGCAAAAACCCACACTTGTAATAGCACACAACAAAACACTTGCAGCCCAGTTATATTCAGAATTTTTGGATTTTTTTCCCAATAATGCTGTGGAATATTTTGTCAGTTACTACGACTACTACCAACCTGAAGCATACATTCCCACAACAGACACATACATTGATAAAGATGCACACATCAATGATGAGATCAGCAGGCTACGCCTTTCTACAACAAGATCACTGATCGAGCGCAGGGACGTCATTGTAGTTGCAAGTGTTTCCTGCATATATGGGCTGGGATCCCCTGAAGAATGGCAGGAGATGGCAGTCATCCTTACATCGGGCGAGGAGATCAACAAGAGCCAACTTTTTACCAGCCTGATAAACATCCAATACGAACGTAACAGCATAGAGTTCAAGCAAGGAACATTCCGCTCACGCGGGGATACAATTGAGATATATCCTGCACAGGAGAATCACGGCATCCGTGTCGAACTTTTTGGAGACGAGATCGACAGGATCTCTTACTTTGACCCAGTCACAGGTAAAGTGCTTGAAACAATAGGAGATGGCGAAAAACTTGTGATATACCCTGCCAAACATTTCGTTATGCCACAAGAACGTCTCGAACAGGCAATACTATCCATTGAAGCGGAACTCAAAGTTGAGCATGCCAAACTGGAAAAAGAGAACAAACTGTTGGAAGCCCAGCGCCTCATGCAGCGTACAAAGTTTGACATCGAGATGATGCGCGAGATCGGATACTGCTCAGGCATCGAGAATTATTCCCGACATTTTGACGGGCGAAACCCGGGGGAACCACCAGCCAGTTTACTTGATTTCTTTCCTGACGATTACCTCATGGTAATCGACGAATCCCACGCCACCATCCCGCAGATACGCGGAATGCATAACGGCGACCGCGCAAGGAAAAATGCGCTTGTTGAGAACGGCTTCCGCATGCCGTCGGTGTATGATAACCGCCCCCTGCGCTATGATGAATTTGAGAAGCGCATCGATCAGGCGATATATGTCTCTGCCACCCCTGCCGAATATGAACTTGAGAAAAGCAGAACTGTTGTCGAGCAGATCATCCGCCCGACCGGTCTTGTTGATCCCGATATCATTGTGCGCCCTGTGGAGAACCAGATAGATGACCTGATCGGAGAGATTAAAAAAGTCACTGAGCAGGGGTTCCGAACTCTTGTCACAACACTTACCAAACGCATGGCAGAAGACCTGACAGATTATCTTCTGGAAATGGGGGTCAAAGTCAGATACATGCATTCAGACATCGATACCATTGAACGTACACAGATCGTGAGGGGGCTACGAAAACATGAGTTCGATGTTCTTGTGGGCATCAACCTTTTGCGAGAGGGATTGGACATTCCAGAGGTTGCGCTTGTTGCCATACTTGATGCGGATAAGGAAGGATTCCTGCGCTCTGAGCGTTCGCTTATCCAGACCATAGGCAGAGCCTCAAGAAATGCAGAGGGGCGCGTGATATTGTATGCCGACAACATGACAGGTTCGATGGAAAGAGCCATCAGGGAAACTGATCGGCGGCGCGAGATCCAGATAAATTATAATGACGAGCACGGCATTATTCCGCAGACGATCCAAAAGGATATCCAGAAGGAATTGGTCAAGACGTATGCAAAAACAGGTGGCGAGGCAACAGGTGTGATGGCAATCGCAGAGGACATGTCCGGCATGGAAATTGCAAATATCATCATCGACCTTGAGGCTGATATGCACATGGCTGCCAAGAACCTTGAGTTTGAAAGGGCAGCCCAGATCCGTGATAAGATCAAGGAACTTCGGACGAGTTACACATTGTGATCTTTTGGGTTAACGCCTTCGGGACTGCATCATGAATCTCATTCTGTCCATCTCATCGACATTTGATTCACGGATGGCGCGCCCTGTGTGGTATAGAAATACGTCGTCAAGGGTCGGTTTCCTGAGATTTACTGATTCGATCGGAAAATCCTCTTTTGAAGCGGCTTTGAGAACCTGAGGGATTGCACGCTCACCCGATGTTGCAGTTATCCTGATGGTGTTGCCCGAAAGAGATATGTCGGTTACAAGTTCGAGTTCTTTGCAGACTTCGAGCAGCCCTGTTGCAGCATCCTCTGTTGCGGTTGTGAGTGTGATTATGTCACCGCCAAGTTGTGCTTTTAATTTGGCGGGCGTGCCAAGTACTACGATCATGCCATGGTCGATTATTGCAATCCTCCCGCATAGGCTGTCAGCCTCTTCCATGTAATGGGTCGTGAGCACCATCGTGATGTTCTCTTCTTGATTCAGCCGCTTGATGTAATCCCAGATATGGTTTCGGGTCTGCGGATCGAGTCCGAGCGTGGGTTCATCCAGAAAGAGCAGGTTCGGACGGTGCATGAGTCCTCTTGCAATCTCAAGACGGCGCATCATGCCACCTGAGTACGTCTTTACGATATCATCGGCACGCTCGGATAGTTCCACAAGTTCAAGAACTTCCAATATCCGCTCACGGCGCAGATTCTTTGACATGCCGTACAGCCGCCCGTGAAGGTCAAGGTTCTCACGTCCTGTGAGCCTGTCGTCAAGGGTGTTGCCCTGGAATACCACGCCAATCGACCTGCGCACGTTGGTGGGATCGGATGATATGTCATAACCCCAAACTATGGCAGCACCTGATGTTGG
>JAUWBW010000081.1 GCA_030609665.1 Methanosarcinaceae archaeon
GAGTGCTAGAAAACGTAATGAAAGAACTCAGCGAAAACGCAACGATCATGTTCGAGTCACTCTCCACTATTATGGACCTGTGCGGCGAGGAAGAGACAATAACAGCAATTGAAAACTGGAACAAGTACGGGTTGCTCTATGATCATGTATTGATCTATAATTTCACCGCATGGCCGTATAAGAAAGAAACTCTCGGATTGATCAAAGACAACCTTTTCGATGCGGTAATCACTGTTGGAGGTATTGCCGAGCGGGTGATATTCGGACAGTATTTCGGAGTTATGAAAGCCGAATGGAGCGATATTCCACTCAAATCCATGCCGTTTCGAGTCCTGCGGCCTGGCGGCATCAGGATCGATATTCCAAAGATTGTGGTTACCGGTCCTTCCAATGCCGGAAAATCCACGTTTGTGCACGCGCTTTCAACGCGAGCCGTGTCTGTGGATAGGATCGGGACAACCGTGGCGCTTTGATCCTATACTTGAGATGTTAAGCGAAGTTGTGGATGCAGCGTTCGAAGATGTGAACGGTGTTTTGGGTTTTTACAGTAAACCTAACTTTCTAAAACGTAAAAGAAAAGAGGTATATTATCATGGATTGCGAATGCAGCGGGAGATGCGCTCATTGCAGATGCGAGGAGCAGGCGGAGCAAGTGCCAACAAATTCGGAAAAATCATTTTTTCCTAAGAATATTAGGAGAGAGTATTTGCGTACCTACCGATATACAGATAACTCATGCATGAACGATCGAACCGGATAGCCAGGATACTGCTTAGAACCGCAGGCACGTTATCCCTGATACTTGGGGGTGTGGGGATCATTCTACCGCTCCTGCCGACCACTCCGTTTCTCCTGCTTGCCGCTGTGTGCTATGCAAGAAGTTCGGAGCGGTGGTACAACTGGCTCCTGACCAACCGATGGTTCGGAGAATACATCAGGAACTGGCACGAAGGAAAAGGGATTCCGATAAAGACAAAGATCCTGACGATCGCGTTTTTAATCCTGACGATAGGGTATTCAGCTGCTTTTGTGGTTCCGTTTTTCATCGGTAAGGTTGGCCTGATCCTGGTTGCGATATGCGTCAGCATGCACATACTCTCCTTTCCGACGCTGGAACCGGATGCGGGAGTATAGCCGCGCTGCTGCGGTTCGCCTTCGTTTCAGAGGAGAGGGTTATGGAATAAAGCGAACTTATTGAGACTTTTAACGAGAAAAATCTTCATCCGGTCGATTTAACTCGAACTATATAATTCTATAAATTATATACTATCAAAAATCGAACTTTGTTAGAGCAATATTCTTGATCACCTAACATCTTTCACTTGTACATTATATACAGCGAAAAACTTAAATTAGAATGCTCAAGCATAGCGTTTTTCGTGTTTTCTGGGGTGTAATCGCTTATGAATGTTTACCTGAAACCTGTTGAGGATTTTGTCTCGGTGTTCAAGAGAAACTTATGATCTACTTTAGAACGCTTGCATTTAAATTGTCTTTTGCTGAAACTGTCTTCACTGCTGCTTTAAAGCACAGCGTTCCAATAGGTTTTATAATGAATTTATTCTCATTACTGGCTGTATTCGAATATAATCGACTTCTCATCACCGTCTTTGAACAATCTTGATACAGAACTCCTCCCTCAGAATTAATATGTGAATAAGCAGCTATGTATAACTGCTCAGGTATACTGAAAACCCCAGCCGCAACTGCAGCAAATGATGAAGTTCGACCTGTGGCTCCGTATGCAGTTCCCACACTAAAATTAAAATTCGCGGTGCTGTCGCCTGGGTTCAGGTCCAGCATCACCCGTTGTGTTATTTCGATCCTATTTTGTAAAGACATATTTCCACACTCTATTTTTATTCTATTTCTAAATCTTGCCTGATGTGAATCCCGGTATCACTTATCCAGAATCACACATCATCTCAACAACTTTAACAATCCCTGGCACATCCGCCAGTGCAGATTAAGTCACTTTTCCATTATCTGGCATGCATCCTGCAACGCATTCTCCACAATTGTTATCGCACAGATGTCATACGTTCGCAGTTTCGGCAGTAGTGGAAAATATTTGATCCCATTACTGTCTCCTGAGTGGAGTTTCACACTTCTTGCACAATTCTGGAGCTACGTTCTGCATATATTCACTTCATGCAAAGATCATTATCGAATCAAGTCTTGCAGTACCTTTTTTAGTCCAGTATTCACAGACGCTACAAACCTGTATCCCATTACGGTTCATTTTCAATTCAGAATTACATTTTGGACATTTTTTCAATATATTCATAGTCACACTCCCCTGTGTTAATCAAGAGCTAGTTTCATGTCAGACTTCCAGCATTCTATTTCGGATACATCGATAATGCAGCATCCTGTATAAGGACGTTAGGTATGCAAAATATCTGCCCTACAAATATTAGGTTTTCAATTGAAAGCCCAACTCGGCCAGACAGGAACAAAAGAGGTGTGTTATCATGGATTGTGAATGCAGCCGGAGCTGCTGCTGGTTCACCTTAGTTTCAGAGCGAGGGTAATGGAAACTTTAATTTAGTGTAGCACACTTTAAATTAGTCGTTGAAAATGCTGGCTGGGTATAAGGAATTGTCCAGTCGTGAGGGAGGTTGCGAAAATGAAACATTTTAAGGCAAAGATGTTCAATCGGAAGGCTTCAAATCCAAAAAGTAAGTCCGATCAGATCTTGCGAACCCTCGCATTGCACCCTAAACACAGGATTGCGGATATCGGGGCTGGTGGGGGATATTTCGCGCTGCGATTTGCAACGGCAGTGGGATCGGAAGGGAAGGTCTATGCTGTTGACATCAACCCGGACTTCCTGCAGTTCATCAGGGAAAATTGTCTGATAAGCGGTTTGGACAACGTCGAGACGGTTAACGTCGAAGATGTTCACTCATCGCTCCCAAAAAATGGGCTCGATCTCATTTTTATGCGGAATGTGTACCATCATCTACCAGAACGCATAGATTATTTTAGAAAAATGGCGGCATTTTTGAAACCGAACGGGAAGGTTGTTATTATAGAATACAAGTCGGGAGGATCTTTTAGTTTTCATAAGATATTCGGCCATCATGCCTCTCAACAGACGATCATCGGGGAGATGGAAGAAGCGGGATATCTATTGGGGAAATCCTTCGATTTTCTACCGGAGCAGTCCTTCGCGATCTTCGATTTAAAAAAATAGAAAACCAGCATCTACCAGTGTCTTTAGCCTGATCCTTTTTACTGATGTCTCACTATCGCAGGTTAGGTGACACTTGGTTGTCATGCCCTCACTTTATATCATGAAATATAGATCACCTATATCCCCAACCCGGACGACCCGGAACCAAAGTATAAGATGGAAGACCGAATGAAAGTCATGAGTGGCGACTACACCTGTGATCCATTCGGCGAGGGATATGACCTGATACTGGCATCTGCGACGCTAAACTTTGTAAAGGATCCGGACTCGTTTCTCACAAAGATATTCGACGCCTTAAATCCAGGGGTGTCTTCGTCACTCTCTCTGACGGTCTGACACATGAACGGACGAAGCCAGATCTCATGGTTACCGGCTGGCTCTCGATGATGCTTACAGGTAAGGACATGGATTTCGATCAGGAAGTCATCGCTGATTCGATGCAACGTGCTGGTTTCATGTCGGTGCGTTCACACATTCCGGAGACGCCGATGGGTCCGATGGATCTTGACATCGGGAAGAAAACGTGAGAAGCGGCGGTCGTTACATTGGTTTTAGTTTCATCTAAACAAATATAAAAAATATAAAAAGATGCTGAGGCGAGCTAAAGCGCTTCAGCAATTTTTAACCCCCATGTTTTTGCATCTTCGAACGCAGGTTCAACGTCACCATCAACCTTGAAACTTTCAGCAACGATCAGAGCGCCGCAATTCTCAAGCCTCTCTTCGAGAATGTCCACTGCCACGCAGAACGTGTCGGGATAACCATCACTATCGCCCGGACCGAAAACCGCTGCCTTCTTACCTTCCAGGAATGTGCCGTCCATCTCATCATGGAAATCGATGAAATCATCCTGTAACTCACCTACGCCCCATGTAGAGCAGCCGAATACGATCGCATCATAATCGATGAGTTCATCAACGCCTGCATCTATCACGTTCTTCACCGTAACATCCGCACCTGCTTGCTTGAGACCTGCTGCCACATGCTCGGAGAGCACTTCTGTGTTTCCTGTGGTCGAGCCATATACCAGAATTATCTTTGCCATTGTTTATTCCTCCATGTACTTTCGGATATTTTGAATAGAGATTGAAGATGTGTATGATAATTAGGTAGATAAATAATAAATCCTAACAAAATTAGAAAAAATGCAAAAAAACTAACTTTATTCGGTTTTTTTATTTATAGCTAAATCTTTTTAGGGTATGATACTTGTGTACCTAATATTATAGAGTGTAGCATGAATAAATTACCGGAATCTACGGTTCCTGCTGCTGCATGGTGGTCACATATCTATGTGATTGCAGGGCAGGATATGACCCTTCATGAACGATCGATCTCTGATGGATGTTGAAAGCGGGTTTCGAGAGTGTGGAATCACGGTATGTGGAGGATTGCATGAGAATTACCAGGATCGATATCGCCCGGAAATAAAAAGGGGAAATGAAAATGTTTAAAAAGATAATACCTGCTGTTATGTTTGGCGTGGTTTACGCAGCATTGATCGTGGTTGGCTGGGGAATCGGTGACATCAATGGTTTTTTCTCGCATCCGGCAAGGACAATCCTGTTTGCCGTCACGATCACCGTGACCACACTGACCATGTTCTACAAAGATCGATTCGGGGTTGAATTTGACAAAAAGGGCGAAAAGGTGGATACCGGGGAGAAATTACCGAAGTTATGCTGCCCAGCTTGATCGGATTCCTGATAGTCCTTGTTGCTCTATATTCCGAGAGTCACAATCTTCTTGTTATGGGTGGCGGAGACGTCCTGCGCTATTTCGGGCTGATCATCTTTCTTCTTGGCTATCTTTTCATGGTCTGGGCTCCCCTGCATCTTGGAAAGCAATTCAGTGCATATGTTACGATTCAGGAGGGGGAGGAACTGATTACGGACGGACCATTTCAGTACATGAGGCACCCGAGATACAGCGGGCTCGTCTGTTGGATCTTCGGTGTTGCTATGGTCTTTCTATCTGGTCCTGCGATTGTGCTGGCGGTTATGATGTCGATATTGATGTTGCTGCGTATTCCAAAGGAAGAGAGGCTGCTTCATGAAGAGTTCGAAGGGAAATGGGATAATTTCTGTGAAAGAACGACTAAACGGTTGGTTCCGTTTATTTATTGAAAAGAAGGTGGCGTGAACGATAAAATCTCTCAAATATTTCTGCTATATCGTAATTGCGGTAGCATGCCCTCTGGTTATGGCGGTTTACCATACTCACGGCATGGTCTGCACGCACGTGGTTCGCTATGAAGTAATCGCAGCAGTTTTAGCGACATTTGCTGCAATCCTTGCCTTTAGCGAATACAGAGGGACACGAAAGCCGGTTGGGCACTGGTTATCCGCCCTGATACCCTTGATCTCAATCCCGCTCGTCCCCTTTGCTATGATGATCCGCACCGGGTCTCGCGCCCTTCTGGGAGACGGGTGGATGGTACTTGCGACGGTGGAAGGCTTTGCTCTCGCTCAGTTCATCGTAGCGATCCTGATGTTCCGTGGCTTGATATTCAAACGCGGAACTGGCGAGTTGATGATGCCCGGAATCGGCTTTATGATAATGAGGATGGTTTTGAGAGTGCGTGAAATACGTGGAAAGCCAGAAAGAACCCTGCGCCGGATGAAAATTGCGAAGGGGCAGGCCGTTCTGGATTATGGATGCGGGATAGGGAGTTTCAGTACTCTAATGGCTGAGATGGTTGGCAATGCTGGCGTTGTTTATGCTCTGGATATTCATCCTCTCGCAATACAGGTAGTCGAGAAAAGGATTCGGAAGAAGGGAATTACCAACATCAAAACGATTCTCTCTTCTCGGGAGACCGGACTACCCGTGGAAAGCGTAGACGCTGTGTTGCTGCACGATGTGCTCCAGATGGTGACTGACCAGGAGGGGCTGCTATTGGAACTGCACCGGGTACTTAAGTCAGGCGGCAGTATCTACACTACATCCGAACATCTTGAACATGGGGAATTTATGGATATTATGGGAAAAGGTGGCTTGTTCTCGTTAGTTGGAAAGCGAAAGGGGCTATTTGAGTTTGAGAGGGTGGAGGGATGAATCATGAATGCTAAAAACGGAATCGGAAGAAAAGAGATAGATCATGAAGAAACTACCAAAAATAAGCACAATTCCCTTTTCTTTCATCTTTTAAAACCTCTTCGATCATTTGCGACGAGATATCGATAGCATGAAATATGGATTGGTGCTGCAAACAGAAACCCCGAAGATCTAATACTGGTGTGGAAATCGTTTACATTAATTCGGATTCCTGTCCAAAATCTAATTTTTTTAGGGTACATTGTTTATCTACCTAAATACTATATTTGTGAAGTAGGATAACCTAAAAAAGTGATAATATGAGATATCTAGTTAACAGGATCGTGAGATGTACCGCAGCCACCATAGCAGGCAGGAAACCAGCAACGCTGATGAACATCTCCAATGACATCAACGGACTACTGAACGCATGGGATCGTTACAGGAAAGACATTTTTAGCATATCTGAAATCGATTATTATGAGTTAAAAAGGACAGATAAAAATGCAATTGTACTATTTTTCAACCAAAATAAGTTGGATGAACTGTTGAGAAACGAATCCGTGAATAAATTCCTGTCTGAATGCGGATATGAGTTTGATTCCATCGATTATGTATTGGACATGCTCAGGCGCAGGTATGCCACAGTCGGATGCCCTCCGGAGATAGGGGTATTCCTGGGCATTCCACTGAAGGATGTTAAAGGATTTATGGGACTCAATTCCCTCCGGAATACAAAATGCGGAATGTGGCAGATATATGGAGACCCTGCAGCATCTGAAGAAAGAATGAACGAATACCGCAGTGCAAGGAACATAGTGACCAGACGGCTCTTTTCAGGAGAGGATCCTATTAACATTATCAGAGAGAGCGAATTCGGTTTTTTTGATTATACCTAACTTTCTTAGGGACAATTACTTGCGTACCTAATAATACATTATAAAACCAGACCTGTAAGGTCAATAAATCTAAAAAGGAGTGGATAAAATGAAATCATTAAAAGATGTAGAGCCTGAAACCATGGTGGTTGTTAAGGATATCACAGGTGGTCTTGATGTCAAACAGCACCTTGAGGAACTCGGCGTAAAGGAAGGAGTTGAACTCAATGTGGTGGCAACCGAGCCAGTGCATGTGCACTGGGGACCCATTTCCCTGGCAGTGGGAGATCGAGAGATGATCACAGCTCGTGGATGGGGTGACAAGATATATGTGCAGAAGGGGGGAGAGATGCTTCCGCTGCTGAGACTGGAGGAAGGAGATAAGGGAACTGTCAGATCGATTGAAGGTGGAAAGGATTTTGAAGGTTTTCTTTCCGAATATGGCATCATGGAAGGGAGCGAACTGACATTCCTGCGCCATGTCCCGGACCGCACTATGGTGTTTACAATCGAAGGTGCGGAGATTAAAATGGGTGAAGGCCAGGCATCGAAGGTGTTTGTGACCAGAGAGGGAAAAACCATCCAGATCAACTACCTGAAAGAGGGTGAAAAGGCTGCGGTGGAAAAGATCGTTGGTGGAACCCATATCAAAGAGAAATTTGAGCAACTTGGAATCAAAGAAGGTGCCGAGATCACCCTGCTCAGAAAAGAAACGCCAGCGCCAACTCCCAAAAGAGGCACATACATACTTGCAAAAGTGGGAGAGCAGTTGATCACCATCGGTCACGG
>JAUWBW010000099.1 GCA_030609665.1 Methanosarcinaceae archaeon
GATCGATGTGCTTGTGGTAGACCTGGACAACGGTGATATCTCTAAAGGATTTGTAGAATTCTTAGAAGAGATCGACATACTTGATGTCGATATGGAATCCAACGAATTTGCAGCCAGGGACAGGGTCAAGGATCAGGAATATGGCAGATTGATCATCATACCGAGGGATTTCACAGAATCCACAATGATGGGAGAGAACAGCGAGATCTCGATCATTGTTGATCCAACCGAGGATTCCCAGAACACTGTGCTTGAGAAGATCGTAGAAGGTTACGCGAATGGAATATCCACCAATGTAGTGGTTGTCAAGACAGTGGCTGCTCTCGGGATACCCGTGTATAGTGAGGAACAGATATTTGAGGTCGTGGATGTGGCAAACCAGTTTGCACAACCGCTGCCTGTGCAGGTTAAGACCGAAAGCACCTCTTCCAGCCTGGGCGAATTCACGTCTTTTACGCATTATGTACCCGGGTTCGCGGTCATGTTCGTGTTGTTTACAAGTATCGGTGCAGGATCGGTGAGCCTGTTAAAAGAACAGGAAGCGGGGACTTTCAGGCGTCTTGTCGTCGCTCCGATCAGCAAAGCAGAGATTATAGGGGGGAAGATCACCAGTACCTTTTTCAAAGCGTTTGTGCAACTTGCGGTCCTTATGATCTTCGGACATTTTGTTTTTGACCTCAACTTAGGTAGTGACATGTTAGCCCTGGTGGTTCTGATAGCTGCAATAGCGCTCTCCAGTACAGGACTTGGTTTACTTGTAGCAGTCATGGTCACAACCAAAGACCAGGCCGATTCGGTCTCCAATGTACTGACATTGACAATGTCTGCCATCGGCGGTTCATGGTGGCCCCTTTTCATCGAACCCCAGTTTATGCAGGACATTGCCCGCCTGACCATCACAGCATGGGCCATGGATGGGTTCTATGACCTTCTGTATTTCGACCTCGGACTCGCCGGCATCTTGAAAGAGGTCGGTGTGCTGGTGTTTATGACCATTATCTTTTTCGGGTTAGCCATATCCAGGTTCAGTTTTGAGTAGGGCGATCGTTTGCATTAGGTACTTGTGTCGACCTCAATAATCGTATTCAAGAACCGGCTCTGGAATCGCGATGGGCATCTGCCTGTCCAAATAAATTACCATTTTGAGATTGTAGAATTCAAGATCATCGTAGTTTGTGCCTTCTGAATTTGCGCCGGAAGTAATCTCTATGGTATTTTCAAATGGGACAGAAGCCTCATAATAAAGGTCGGTATACGTCTCATTTTTAAAGTATAATTGTGACCTTTTGGAAAATACACCCTCCCAGCTTACCGATCCATCAGAAATATCGGCAGGCGGTTGCGCTGATATCATCCTGAAAGGCACGGCACCAATCACAATTACATCGGTTGGTTTTGGTGAATTTATGAACAGTTCAAAAACAACCGGCTGAAATGGTTCACGATGTATTGAGCCTTTCAAGGGAAACAATATCGCCCGTTCCCTCATAAACAGAAATCCCCGCAGGAAGTCGCTCTGCAAATTCCTCTGATACCAAACACCCGCACAGTGCCCGAATTTCCTCAATCTCCAGAAGATGTTTTGGAACCAGAAGATCATAGTCCTCCTCAGCGACCTTGATAAACTTCAACCCTGCCTCGTCTGCGGCAGACCGCAGACCAAAACCAACATCTGTGCGCCCGTTCTTTACCGCATCACAAACGGCGCGGTGCGTTTTTGCACCGGAATCATAACCTGTTATCGATCTTGTCATTTCACGAAGTGAAATGCCCTTTTCTTCGGCAAGTTCTCCGAGTTTGATATCCAGAAGCGCGCGAGTCCCAGACCCACGATTGCGGTTGATGAGGCGCTGTCCAATGATGTCCTCGATCTTTGATATACCACTGTCATGTCGGACGATCAATCCCTGCTCGCGCCTGTATCCCTTGATGAGTATGACGTCAGACAATCCCATCCTTTCAATGATTGGTGTGTTGTACTCGCCCGAGGCATCAGGCATGTTGACGCCTGCGATATCGGCAGTACCATTGGAGATAGCACTGAAACCACCACTCGAACCTGTGCCGATCGCCCTGATGTTGAGTCCGGTCAAGTCTTCAAACACATCAATGCCTGGACAGGAACCACCTACAAATAACACATCGGGACGTACCACATCACCGAACAGGGTCACATCCACATGTGTTCCCGCATCCATGAATTCAACCTCAGGTCGTATCTCGATAAAACCATCCGCATCCGCAAGTGTGGTTATCGCGCCGGAACCTTTGTCGGCAGGATACACCTTCCCGCGCACAAGTCCAACAGGCAGAAGCTGATGTCTGCCCTTTGACCGTATGCTCGTACCAAGAACTGCAGTTGTTGTTGTTTTTGAAGCGGTGCCTGCACCGATGGCGCGCCGGATGAGAGGTGCTACGAATTCGTTGAAAATAGTAAGTGCAGATGTGGGATTGCCGGGCAGTCCGATCGTGGGCACACCGTCGATCAAGCCGATCACAACCGGTTTGCCGGGTTTGATGTTGATACCGTGTGCGAGAGTCGTTCCCTTTTCCTCGATTATTTTGTACATGATATCTCCCGCACCGGCTGATGTGCTGCCGGATGTCAGTATGATATCACATTCATCAGTCGCGGTGTCAATAGCTTCTTCCATATCCACTTCATTGTCGCGGATAATTCCGTACATGATGGGAGTTGCGCCGCATTCGATGACACCTGCGCTGAGTGCGTATGAATTTGTGTCGTATATCTTTCCGGGCTCAAGTGGCTCGCCCGGTCGGATGAGTTCATCCCCTGTAGATATAATACCAACTTTTACACTTGCGGAGAGGATTTCCCGTTTCCCAATCGCAGAAAGCACGCCAATCTCGCGAGAACCGATACGGGTACCTTTGCGAAGTACACGCTCGCCCCTCATGATATCAGAACCCGCGCGCATGATGTTCTCGCCGATGTGCACGGGGCGGTCTATGAATATCTCATTGTCCTGCCGTTTTGTGTGCTCGACCATCACGACAGCATCAGCACCATCGGGTATCGGGGCACCTGTGGCGATATCTACCGCTTCGCCGTCGTCTACGAAAAACTTATCCGCACATCCGGCTGCGACTATTCCTATAAGTTTCACCGAACAGGGATTGGTCTCACTGGCTTGATACGTGTCTTTTGCACGAACGGCGTAGCCGTCCATTACGGATCTGTTAAAAGAAGGAACATCCACAGAGGAGATAATATCCTCTGCGATGATGTGATTGGTTGAATCTTCAATCGAGGTGGATACGGATGCAGGCTGTATCTTGATCTCACGTACAAGGATACGTGCGTCCTCAACCGATATCAGTTCACGGAATTCTTTGCGCTGCATGTGATTTCGATCTACTCTTCTTCCATGTAATTCGCGAGGGCCTTGTTCAAAGTGAAGACACGGTATGCTACGTACCAAAGCCCAAGAAGATACACTGCCCATGTAAGAATTGAGAGGGTTTTCAACTGTGGGATGGGGTCAAGTGCTTCAAAAGCGATGACGAGAGTTACCGGCATGAGAAGCAATATCGCAATAACAGAATCGTTCAGGTACTTTATATTTTCAATTATTATCTTATCCATGTATACACCCTACCACTTGATCTAAACATAACAATAGTATGATAGTTATTACTAATTAAACTTTTGAAAACAATAAACACAAGAAATAGATGCGGAGGGGCTTACCCTCATAAAAACACTAATAACCAAGATTAAGGATTGATCGGTGTGCCGCTGTTCTGTGTGATGTGTTCAAATGCTTCGATCATCTTCTTTGTGATAGGACCGGGTTTTCCATCGCCGATCATGCGCCCGTCAACCTTTGTGATCGGAGCAGATTCGGCAGCCGTGCCTGTTACGAATATTTCGTCTGCTGTGTAGAGATCGAACATACCGATGTTCACTTCGGTGATAGAATATTCCATCTCTTTTAAGATGTCAATCGCTGCGGCTCTTGTTATGCCTTTTAGGTTATTGATGGTGGGAGGGGTTACGACCTTGCCGTTCTTGATGACAAAGATGTTGTCGCCCGATCCTTCGGAAATGTAGCCGTTGTTGTCAAGGAATATTGCCTCATCGCCGCCTTTTTCGTTCGCTTCGATCTTTGCGAGGATGTTGTTGAGATAATTCATGGATTTGATGTTCGGCGAGAGCGCATCCGGCGCGTTCCGCCTGATCGCAACCGTTATTGCAGTCAAGCCGACTTCATAGAGGTCGCCATACATTGCACCCCATTCCTGTGTTATGATGTAGATATTCGGTGTTGGACATTGGCGTGGATCAAGTCCCAGATCGCCCACACCTCTTGAAACGATGGGTCTGATGTATGCGTCAGTCAAGTTGTTTTTCCGCAGGGTCTCAAGGATCGCTTCTTTCATTTCCTCTTTTGACATCGGGATCTTAAGCGCGATCGCTGTTGCAGAGTCGTATAACCTGTCGATGTGTTCGTCTAACTTGAAAACACGCCCGTTGTAAGCCCTGATGCCTTCAAAGACACCGTCACCGTACAGGAAACCGTGGTCATAAAGAGAGGTAGTAGCCTGGGATTGCGGCACATATTCGCCGTTCGAATAGATCAGTAGTTCACTCATGTATAATCCTCGTCAAAGGTGATGCTATAAGCATCCTTGATATTGACAACAGTATATATTAATATTTATGCTGAGAGGTGGATTTTTAACAAAATATGTCGGCACGCACAGGGAGGATTAGTTTTGATAAAATCTAAAACAACACAACAACCCGCCGCAGGCGGCACACCCCAACACGAATGAATAAAAACAGACACATGAAATCATTTTCTATCGCCTTCATGCATATGAAATAGTATCATGTATGTGCCGGAAATCGCGCGATGATTTAACAAATACGATTATCCACAAACCTATTTGAGACTTTTTTGTACAAAAGCCTTTTATGCATAAACATCTATTTCGTACTCCACTCACAGCAAACACCATCCTACGCGGTCCCGTGGCTTAGCCAGGATATAGCATCGGGCTTCTAACCCGAGGGTCAAGGGTTCGAATCCCTTCGGGATCGCTTATATTCTTGTTTTTTAAGACTGGACGCAGGATTTGAGAAAACAATGAGTCATAAAATAAATGATATTCATGAAATCCTGAAAGGTTTTGAGAAAAAATATGACATGAAAAGTGATGAATTCTACAAAAAATATGTAGATGGAACTCTTGGAGATGAAATGGATTTTCTTGAATGGAAAGCATCCATAGAGATTTATAATGAGTTGAAAAAATAAATAAAATCCCGATAAAGGATATCGAGATAATTAAAGATACGTTCGGACTAGAATCGCTTATTTTTGATTTAAACTTGTTGACTTCATTTTTTTTAGATATTTTTCAGCAGCATCTGCTTCTGCATCTTTTATTTTATACCCATTTCCAATGGAAACCCGCTCCCCACAAACATACAAACCAATTGTAAAATTCTTTTTGTGGTCCGGTCCTTGTTCATTTATCAATCTATATTCAGGAAGATCCCAACCATTCTTATCACAAATTTCACTCAATTTTCCCTTTGGGTTTAAACCATTAATTTTACCTAAAGCACCACGCAAATCAAAAAAACGATTAACAAAATCCTTTGCTTCAGTGTATCCCTGATCAAGATGAATAGCGGCAATCAGCGCCTCGATTACATCATCAAATATATCGCTGATGTTTTCCAACACGCCATATAATATGTATTTTTCAAGATGTATTTTATCTGCCAGTGGTGTTAAACCTTCATTGGATACCAATGTTTTCTTAATATCAGTTAAAACGCCCTCGATCTTTCGGTTTTGTGCTTTCGCATAATCTTCAATTTCTTCATCATGATAAAAATATTCAGCAACAATTAAACCCAGTACCGAATCCCCAAGGTATTCCAGTTTTTCATAATTGTCAGATTCGAGATTATTTGCTTTTTTAAATGCATCTAATTTTATTTTGTCCCCACTGAAAAGTGAGCTATGTAATAACGATTGTATCAAATATTTAGTATCATTGAACCGAACACCGATTATTTTTTGGAATTCGTCTAGATCTTCAGAACTTACAGTCAAGTTGTTGTTTACTTTCATTTAAATTCTCCTTGTTTTTTGATTTAATGAAACTATCGTTTTTTTACACAAAATCGTGAATAACGAAATTATATATTTTATAACTTCATATATTAATTAAATTTAATTGAGGTTAATACATGAATTTAAGTCCCTTTAAGATAGTCATTTTGATAACAATTTTGATAACTATATTTATTGAACTTATAATCGTATCATTAAATATTTCGGAACCACTTGAAATTATTTCAGAGTTAGCAATTACAGATTTAATTGCAATTTTGAGTATTACTGTTTATATTGTAGGTACTCTTTTACTCTTTGGCGCTTATATAAGACAAACACTAGATTATCACTTAAAGGCGTCTGAATTTAGCACTAAAGAACAAATATTAGTTATTGGTGGAGCATATGTTTCATTTGCTATTTATGCAATTTTGGTTATATCTTACGATATTCCCCCATTCTTTTTTGCATCATTTTTTGTGATAATGATCTTATTTATTTTGTGTGGATATTTTTTAACTGAAAAATATGAAATTGTTACTTTAAAAATGGTTACCTTTAATGAACATGGTATTAAACAAATCGAAACAAGAAATAATTTGAAATTATATGATACGACAGATAAAGATTATCGGTTTAAATATCGTAATGAAAATGAGTTTATAATACCAAATGACCAAGTTCTAGAGATCATTTATTTAGATAAGCCGAATAAAGTTGAAGAAATCCCGATAGAAAATATCGGGAAAAAGAAGTAGAACGTTCGGACCGGGATTCGAACCCGAGTCGGAGCCTCGACAGGGCTCCATGATCGGCCACTACACTATCCGAACATGTGGTTTATGCGAGTACACCCTAAAGCATGTTTTTGCATTTAAGCCTTTTT
>JAUWBW010000004.1 GCA_030609665.1 Methanosarcinaceae archaeon
AGATGACTGCGATATCCATCACATCGGGTATCGCAGAGACTGCAGAAAAAGAGGTTGACCGAGCAGTTGAAGTTGTCAAGGCAGTCAAAAAATATAACGTACCCATAGGAGTCTCGGTCTATCCGACATCCGATTCATCGCAACGCTTGAAAGATGCGGGCGCAGTTGAGATCAAGTACAATGTAGAGACAATGGACCGCGATGTGTATTCGCGCGTATGTGTAGGGCAGAGTCTGGATTATATTCTTGAAAGCCTGCGCGATGCTGTGGAAATATTTGGTAAGGATCGTGTTTATTCCAATATTATTATCGGGCTCGGGGAATCCGATGAGACTGTGGAAAATGCAATCGAAGAACTCGCAACAATGGGAGTAATACCAATACTGCGTGCCGGTGCAATGCATCCATTACGGGTAGGAGAGGTTGAAATCGAACGTCCAACACGGGACAGGATACTGAAACTCACACGAGTGCTGCGAAGGATACTTGATGAGAACGGTTTGAGGGCTGATGTCTCGCAAACCATGTGCTTGCCATGCACCGGCTGTGATATGAACCCGCATCTTGATCTTGATTGAAGTGGAATGTGACTTTAGGTGTACTCACATGTTTGGTGTATGTTCGGTGTTTCTCAAAACCGAGTCCACAACCGCCGCAGGCGGCATATTCCTACCATAAACAAATGGAAATTCTTTACGCCCACTAATATGTTTAAACGAGCATCGAGTCAATATGTTTGATTTTCATCTTTTTGAAGGAACGTGCGCGCTTCGCGCGATGGTGGCACCTGTGTCACATTCATAATCGGTTTGGTAATAGCATCACGAACGCAATAACGACTGGATTCCCATTAGGTTGAGGTGTGATGTCTCGCAGACCATGTGCTTTCCTTGCATGGGTTGTGACATGAACCTGCATATCGATCTGAAGTAAAGTGGAATATGACAACTGTTTTATGTTGCAAAAACAACAATTCAATAGAGGTTTTACACATGTTCAAAAGTGGAAAATATCCAACAACACAAATTGGATATAAAAATAAAAACAATCAACTAAATTTGGGAACTCTGGGGATAGAAGGCACAGATTACAATCAATTTTCATATAAACTAAGATGTTTATCATGTGAAAATGAATATGGTAGTAATGGATCTGATATTTTTTTACGAAAATGCCCAGCATGTCAACATGGTAGGCCTGGACTTCCATTTGAACATGATGACGACAAATGATAAACAAAATGGAATTGTTTGAATTTAAGAATTTTGTAAGTTGTAGGTCACGAACGCAATAACGATCGGATCCCCATCAAAACCGCACCAACAAAACCGCCAAGTCCGAGTAACGTGTAACTTGCTTCACCTCTGACTACCAGATATGCTGATGAGACAACCAATACTGACAGGAAAATGTATTGTGAGAATTCATCAAGCAAACGATATTTGCCAAGAACATTGTTTTTGCCACGCAGTTTCTCGATCCTGTAGCCCTGTATGGTCTCAATGACATCATTGATCCCTGCAGGAAGATTCTTGAATATTTCCATATATTCATCTATCTCCATCTGGAGATTACCTGCCATTCGCTTGAAGGAATAGCGTTCCTTCATCGCTTTAGATATCATCGGTTTTGCCTCGGCCATAAGGCTGTAGTTGGGATCAAGGTCCAGACATACAGATTCAATGAGCATCAATGCGCGTTCGAGTGTGGAAAATTCACTTGGTAGCGACATGTTGTACTTTAAGGCAAGTTTTGCGTAATTGTCACTCTGCCGTTCACCGATCAGATAATGCTGTTTTGTTATAAGATCATCCAGATCCCACTTGAACCTGTGGAGGTCAACATCGTCCGGGTTCAACTTGCCAATTTTCAAAAATACGTCTGCTGCCATATCAACATTCTTTGTATACATGGCATTAAAAAGGTTCAACATGTTTCGTATCATCGGCCCGTCAATCTTTCCGACCGCCCCAAAATCGATGAATGCGATGGTTCCGTCATTGACCACAATGTTCCCACCATGTGGGTCAGCATGATAAAAACCGTCTATATACACCTGTTTCAGATAACTTGAACTTATGAGTTGTACATATTTGGATACGGTTTCGGGGTCAATATCGACAATATCTTTGACCTGAGTACCTTCTACGAAATCCATTACCAGAACGTTCTTACGACAATAATCAAGATACGCATCCGGGATCAATACATTGTCAACATCTTTGAAATTTTCACGGAAACGTTTTATGTTCATTGCCTCGATCATGTAATCGAGTTCTCTATGCAGCATATCCTCAAATTCCTGCAGGAACACGTCAACATCAACGTTTTTCCCAAGCCCCAATATACGGACCAACAAGGGCTTTAGATCATGAATGATTCCAAGATCTACGTTTACTGTATCAAGCAAGTTCGGGCGTGCGATCTTCACTGCAACATTCTTGCCATTCAAGACAGCCTTATACACTTGTCCAATTGATGCACTTGCAATTGGTATTACATCGAAATCATCAAACATCTCCAATATATCATTGCAATGGTAACATGTTGGACTGTGTTCTTGTCCACCACCGGCAATGTCGCAGATACATTCTGTCTCAAAAGATTCACGCATCTTGATAAACTCAAGAGCCTTGACATTGTCCTGTAGTTTCTCAAGTTCCTTAATATAGGAATGGGGGACCAGGTCAGGGCGCTTGCTCAACGTCTGACCGAGTTTGATAAAAGTTGGACCAAGTTCTTCAAAAGCAAGGCGCAGTTTTGTAGCATTGTCTCCTTTTTTTATGTCAACAGCAATGCTGCACACATCTGTAGATCTGCTTACCTTGCCAAGGTCCTTGTACAAAAGGGGAAACAAATTGTACTTGAAGGATACCTTTCCAATGGTCAGGTATCTTCTTATTTTTCTAAACATAGAATCACACATTTACCTTTTTTAAATCTGTGCATGTTAGGTTGAGAATATGGGTGCACACAAGCAATATGTCGAAATACACTTCTTTTAGTTATTTATTTGTAAATGTTCTTTCTGTGCCCCAGTCTAAGAATCACTATATTCTCACCGTCAATATCAAATATGGCACGATATTCCCCAATCCTAAATCTATATGTTCCAATTTTTGGACTTACTAACTTTCGAGCGGGACCGGGGGTTCTCTTGCATATATTTTAAGTTTTTCAGCAATCCTATGCTGTTCCTTATTGTCAATATTCTCCAAATCTTTCAATGCCCTTTGTGTGAATAAGACTTTATACATTGAAAATCTCCTCAAGAGACTTGACGTTTCCTTCTTTATAGTCGTTCCTTGCCTCTTCAATCGACTTTAGATGATTGTTGCTTGTAAGCGCCAGCACATCTTCAATCACATCATCTCTGGCATCTTTGAATGCATCTGATATCAAATGAAGATCAACAACTGTTAGATCCTTCACTTTTGTTTCCATGAGCAAACACCTAATAGTTAATTCCAATGCAACCTATAAAAGATTCACCTTAATCGAGCAAATACATCAACTGTGAATTCAAAAATAGAAGGTGACTTGATACACTCAAGTCACTGACCCGCCTTCCGCTTGAATTTCCCAATATGCTCAAGCATAACCTCGATTCCGCCCTTTACCAGAGCGTTAAACTTCTCGCCTCGCATTGCTGCACGGTTTATGGATTCACCAAGTTCGATCAAAAGCACTACATCGACCCAGTTATCACGCGTGCGATGGAACATCGGTTCTTCGAACAGTCCTGATGCCACCCCGTCTGCATGCTTGCAGCATCTGCATTGCCTGCACGCCCATCAGGCGTAGCAGGCACCCACCCCCACAGGAAAATACATCAGATCCAGTAATCACTGAAATGCGGATGGTGTCTTGTCATATGCACTGACAAGATATTTATAACACAAGAGTTAATAACACATGTGTTAATAACACAAGTGTTTACTATGACTCCTGATACTCTCCAGTGGCTTTACCCCACAAATAAAAGGAAATTGTTCACAGATCGTAAAGCGGTCCTTAAACAATTGGATTACAACGTTAAACAGATCGAAGATGGGAAGGGAAATGATCTGGTACTGATAGGACTGCGCAAGATTGGCAAAACCCTGGTACTGAAAGAATTCATGTACCGCCTGATTAAATCAAATGGGCGCTGTGTGCCGGCATACATTGATCTGGAAGGCATGGGACTTGAGCCTAAGAATTTTGCATTTACTTATGTGGGGCAGATCCTGCACTGGTTCAACAGTCGTGGCGCAAATATGCCAATCGGAATTGGGGAGCGCGACCAGATATATTCAGAACTGGCAACGATCGGGGATTCGGATCTGATAGGGTATGTCAGTAAATTGGCAACTCTTGATGATAGTAAAATAATCCATGCGGCTTTGAACTTCCCTGAACTGCTGGCAAACAAAACCAATACAAACCTGATCATGATCTTCGACGAGTTCCAGAAAATAACAGAAATATCAAAAGATATTATTCCACTATTTAGAAGTGTTTTACAAACACAGGGCAGGACAAATTATGTAGCAGCAGGCTCTGCCATCCACACGCTTGAAAAGATATTCAAGGAACCCGAATCGCCACTTTTCCTGCATTTTTCAATAATTCCGATCAAGCCCTTCACCAGGGATGATACGCGTCAACTGATCAAAAAGATACTTGGCACGATTCCTGATAACATTTCAAACAGGATATTCCAGTTATCATTCGGACATCCTTTTTACATATCTGCAATTGCCGAAAAATTAAACCGTTTTCATAAGATCAACAATCTTCCATTAACTCCTGAATTGGTAGATCAGGCATTTTTCACAGAAACCCTGAACCCTGATGGCAATATCTACAATATATGTGCATACATGTTCAAGGAATCGTTTAGTGGGATACGAAAAGAATCCATTTATAAGATCATCCTTAAACATCTTGCCAAAACAGGAAATGGCAGTGCAACCGAGATTGCTAAAAAAACGTATATCGACACAGCAGTTGCAGGTGTGTACTTGACTCGTCTGCTCCATACTGACCTCATTTACAAAAAAAAACATAGATATTATTTCAAAGATTCTGTTTTCAGGTGCTGGATACTTTATACATTTGAAGGAATTGTGCTCGACAATTATCCGGACAGCAAGATAATAGAGGAACTTGTGGGGCAGTATCGTGAAAAATTCGAAAGTGCAGCCATTGAAAGCGGGCTTGGATTTGAGTCAAGAGTGCGCGAACTGTTGAGACTATTTGACGGGCAGGAAGTTGTCATATCTAATGCGACAATAGAACTTCCATCCATAATTTCAGTTGAACCCTGGATATTTGATGAAATTGAAGTCGATGCATTTGTCAAAGGATCATCCAACTGGCTTGTAGAATGCAAATATCGGCAACGGCAGACAACCGTAAAAGATCTTCAAAAATTGTATGACAAAAAGAAGATCGTTGAGATAAAAGAGGGAATCCAAATTGGTGAATTGTGGGTAATATCAAAGGAAGGATTCAAACTAAATGCTGTGAATTTTGCACATGAAAATGGCATATTGATTTCCGACATCGACGAACTGAACCGAATCGCCAAAAAGTTGAAATTCAGGCGATTTGGTTGATAGGTGGTTGTCTTGCCACTGGTCAAAAGTTGTGACGGAACACCATAAACCTTAAATCAATTGAAACAATTGTTTTAATTATGGTAACAACTATCACAATAAAGGAGAACACAAAAGCACGATTATCTGATTATAAATTCGGAAATTGGACGTTTGACGATACTCTGAATATGCTCATGGATAAAGTGTCGATCGAAGACATAAGTGCAAAACATATACAAGAGCATTATCAACGGCTTACTGACTTTAAAGGCATTTCAAAAGATGAATTTAAGTCACGAATCATGAATAAGATCGCACATGAAAATTGATATTGTTGTGTGAGATAATGATTCCATATGAAGTCCTGATCGATGAAAGAGTTGAAAAGGATCTAAGGAAAGTCCCAAACCACATCGTTGAAAAATTCCTAAACTTGCTTGATGAGTTTGAAAATAATCCCATTCGGAAAAGATCCGGGTTTGATGCCAAACAACTAAAAGGATTTTCGGGCTGCCTGTATCGATTGAGAATTGGAGATTATAGGGTTCTTTATTCAATAGACAACGATGAAAGAGTTGTACGAATAACTAAAGTTGTACACCGAAGCAGTGTGTATAAATAAGGCTGTTCGGAAGTGCAAAATAATCAGAGATCACTTGAAAAACATACACTTTTTTCATACAAACACAATCGGTGATTCCATGAATCCTAAACAAACCATTAAACGACCTTAGTTTCAAACCAAACGAATTTGCTGTAGCACAGCCCATTGATATTGCCGGATACGTAAGTTATGCAGACGGGTCTGTTGTCAGCAGGACACTGAAAAAGAACGAAGGCGGAACAGTGACTCTCTTTTCATTCGATACAGGACAGGGGAGCTGAATTGACAATTGGTGGCAAGACAATTACTGCGGTGGCTGGAGAGATGGTAATCATGCCTGCAAATATACCGCATGCGCTTGAAGCTAAAAAGAGGTTCAAGATGATGCTCATTATGGTGAAGGCGTGATTTCTGCCCATGCAAAAAACGCCTGATACTTGCACAGGATACAAACTGCCTTTGAGGTGTGAAAAGTGTATACTAATCTATCGACACAAGAGTTATTGAGAAAACTGGATGAGTTGGGTGATCAAGTTCCAATGGAACTGGTGCAAGCCATTCTCGCAAAAGACAGGGAAGCAGTGATACCTTTATGTGATATCCTCCAAAATAATGACTATTGGGAAGTTGAAGACAATAAACAATGGATGCCTCTCCATGCTGTAAAATTGCTTGGCATGCTGGCAGACCCCAGGGCGATTCCCCAACTGGTTAATACACTTATTCTGGCTGGTGAAGTTGATGATGACTGGATTATGGAAGACCTGCCAACAGTATTTGGACGTATGGGTCTGCCAGCGATTCTCCCTCTTGAAGAGTTCATTCATGCCTATGAAGGAGACAATGAATTATGGTGGTCCCGTAGTACTGCCGTGGGCGGACTGGTAGCTATAGCTATTTGTAATCCTCACGAAAAAGAATATATTCTCTCTTTTCTCCATGAGTTGTTTTCGGAAGAAGAGGACATGGAATTCCTAAGTTTTGCCGCAATTTCGCTTTTGGATTTAGGTGACCCGTCGTCCTTCACTGTTCTGGATGAGGCTTTCAATCATGGGATTATTGATGAATACATCATTAACAGGGACGATTTGTTGGTCGATAGAGTACGGCATCTTGACAGGTATGATGATGATCTGCTTTCCTTTTATAATCCTGAACAGGTCGCCATACGCCGGGCCAGATGGGAAAAAGAAAAAGAAGAAAAGGAGCATTATGCAGCCCAAAAACTTGAGCAGCGAGAAAAATTCATATCTATCGAACTAAAAAGGTTGGAGATCGTGAATGCATTGAACAAGCGCAATATATTACCTATCAGCGGGAAAATCGGCCGCAACGAACCCTGCCCCTGTGGAAGTGGCAAAAAATTCAAAAAATGTTGCTTTTCATTATTGAAAGATCTCCCTCCAAAGCAAGTGTTGGGTAATGGATTCTATTATAAAAAATGGGAATCCCTACATAAAGCAGAACCATATGATACAATACTGATTCTTGAAAATCTAACATTTCTGGCGGCTGATGCTGAAAATCACGGGGATGTTGTCAAGGCTCTGGAACTTTTTAGAAATCTGAAACCTCTGGCTGAGCAGGAAGGATTGCTGGGTGAATTACTGCGCAATTTTGGATTCTTTTTTTCAGATCACCCTGAACTTGGAGAGGAGGGGCTTAATGTACTCCGCCAACTCCAGTCTTTCTACGAAGATAAGGATCAGGAAGTCTGGACCCTTGCCAGTATGGATGCAGCTGATTATTTGAATCTCATGGGGAAAGAAGATGATTGCAGGAATGAGTATAAGAAACTCATAGAAATGATGCCGGACCACTCTTTCGTTCGGATACGGTTTGCCCGCTTCCTTGAGGGGGAACATCATATTGATGAAGCTGTTACCTCATATAAACACGTGCTTCGGATGGAGGATCAGGTCGATGAGGAAGGTCTGGAAATAGCAGCACTGGAACTGAGAGAATTAGTTGCCAGACACAACATTGAACTTGATGCATGGATTAAGGAAACTATTGATGATGTTCTTATTGAGTGGTAAAGGTCAAATGTTGAATTTTTAGCGAATTGACGATCGGTGGCAAAACAATCACTGCGGAGACGGGAGAGATGGTGATCATGCCTGCAAATTCTATTGCGAGTGCATTGAACACGAGTGCTGCCCCGATGCTTCCGAGTACGGCAAGTCCTGTTGCAGCATAGACGTGCTTGTTCAATTCGGTTCGTTTTGTCTGTGCAAGGTATGCAAGAATTATTCCTACAATGAGGAACGCTTCAAGACCCTCACGGAATGTTATCATGAAACTTGGTATCATTTTGTTCACCTTTTTTTCGTGTTGTTTTTTAGGCATGCCTAATAATGCGAGGGCGGATATAATGTTTTGGTACACCTAACTTTCGTTGGCTTTGTGTTGAAGATCGGATTATGAGGCGATTTTTTGCACAATGAGCAAATTATACACAAAAAAGTGAATGCACGAAATTCACATGTAAAATAGGTTATCGAAATCATCACCAAGTTCTGACACTTTAGGAAAAGTGTATTAATAGTATAACTTATTTAGTTTACATTATGAAAAAAATAATGGAGGGATATACTGAAATTATAAATGACTATTTTTACATGAACTCGGGAGGATTTATTTGTAAAGATGCAACTGATTTTTTTAATGAATTAAACACTTTTTGGCTTTGCGAATATGAAAATTTAATGAATAAACTACAAAAACAAAGCGATGAACTTAGGATACATCATTCACCAAAAACATCAAATGATGTCCGAAATACTATTGAAAGAAGTTCATTGTTTGCAGACAAGATAATTATTCCAGACATGAACGTTCTAATGGGTGCTGGTCTAAATAAATCTAATTATCAAACAAGTTGTGAAATAGCACTTGGTTTTTCATCAGTCATTTATGAATTGACTGATTGGATTAACGAAGGAATTGTTGTTGTTATTCCAAATCGTTTTCACGGTTCGCTAAATTATTGTATGGATTCGAGTCAAATTGAGTCATTTAAAAGCCATTTAAGATCTAAGGATGAAATCTTTCTCCGACCTAATGATGAAAATATAAAAACTTTTTCTGCAAATGACATTTTAAACTCTAGTAGTTCATATAGAGCTATTCCCTCCACAGATCACCCGGAAATTTGGAATAGTATTGAAAAAATACTCCAAAATGATGAAAGAAAATTGGGCAGTGACGTGGTTAATATCGCCTCTATTAATTCCCTTAATCTCGATTTTCTTAATAATGTTCCTCTGGATTTTGCGAAAGAAATTCGAGATAAAGGTTATCTAGCCGAGTTAAGACAATACTTTAAAACCAAATTTAAAGATATTGAATCATTACCTTTTGATTATGATTTTGCCAATAAAGTTAATGATATTTCTATCGATATAAAAGACGAAATAAGTATACATGAACATGAATGGGATGAAATAAAAAGGGAACTTAAAGATACGTTATATATAAAAGCTTCTGTGGGAGTGGCCTTGGGACAAAATTCACTTATTCCCCCCTACGTGGCCAATGAGGAATAATGTCATCTATTATCTCAATGTAACCAATTCTTCGAACATTGTGTGCAACATTCTTCAATTTTGTTTCAGTAGCCTTCCGTGAGTCAAGTCTTTTCCTGATGGGACCTCCAAATCTACATTTCACCATCGAATTAACCGTTTCCGATATAGAACGCATATGGTAGTGACCTAACCACTCCTGTGGTTCTCCCCATAGTGAATAAAGCATATTATTCCATCCTGCAAATCCCTTGCTCTTGAATGTCACATTACGACGAGGTAAAAAATAAGGGGTAGCACTATTAATCGACACCAGATTTGTGATCCAGCGACAAGCATAGATTCCATCTCCAAGAACATTCTCCAAATTTGGATTGCAATGAAGTGTTTGCTCAAACACATCAGGAAACATAGTAGTTTCACCAATTGAGTGATCAGGGCTTATGGCCATGCCTGAAATTAGTTTATATTGAACCCCAACTCCCATCACACAATAAGTAAAACTTTTCTTGGCAGCCGTATTTGATTTCGGAAAACTGTCGTGATTTTCCGTACTACATTTTGATTTTGGTTTCTTCTGATTTTTTTTAGAATTCTGCTTTTGTCGCTTAGCAGCATAATTCTCTTTGTTTGACGCAGCAAAACCAGTACCATCAAACGAATAAGTTGCCTCTTTACCTTCTACGGTTTCGTTGGCTATTTTTACGATTTCGTCCAATATCTCATTTACCGCTTTCTTATCATAACCACGTTCTATAGTTTTGTATGAAAAATGCTTATTTATGCTTAATTTTTCACGAAGTAGGTAGAGAAATCCTTCTGCCACTCTATTTGGTGATTCAGTGTATGTTTGCAATAACAGTACTTTTGTAATGTCATCAGGATCAGTTGGCGGCCTACCAGGTCCTTGTTTTTTGTATGGTGTTCTTTCTTTTATTCGTTTGTCGGCCTCATCAACAAGATCCCTCAAATTATCTAAATAGTTGGCTAACTCCTTGATTTGTGCATTGTCATATAGATTCCAGTTGGTTTTTGGGGCTTCACGACTGTTGTATTCAAATTCCCCCTCCCTTACCTTCTTTACAATTGTTCTAAGTTCTTCAGTACGAGATTTTGCGGGCATAATATAATTATGAGCGATGATTATATAAGTTTTGCGACCGTGTAGAGATGTATGGAAGGTATACTTATAGCATTCACATTGCCTACTGGTAATGATAAAATAACATCAAGTGCATTCACAAAAGCATTGTATGGTAAAAAAACAAGTTCACATCATGGAAAATACGTTTATCGTGTGCGTGGGATCATGGATGATATCCCATATCGTAAACTCATACGTGGGGTATTCATTATTCAAAACAAGGATAAGAAGCGAATTATAGATTTCTTAGATAGGTTTTCGGCAGAGTATTATGTCCGTGTGGTCAGGCTTACTAAGGAGGACTGCGAAATAATGGGGGTGCAGATTGAGTAATTTTGTCCCAAGGCCTGTGGGAGTCGCGACGGGTACTGCTACTACACTTGTTTCAGGTGGAATGTCATTTGCTTCATTATTAGGCTTAATTAGTGCAAGTATACCAGTCGGAAGTGGAATATCAGATATTATAAATTACATCAATAAAAGAAGAAACTTAAAAATGAATGGTATTCATTTACTTTTTGAGCTTAATAAATAAAATATTTTAGTAAAAGATTCATGATCGTTACTTTTTACATCAGAATTACTTCCCAGCCAAATCACGAAAATTATAACAACAATAACAGGACATTTTTATTATGTATGTAACTGGAGGTCTGTGACATGAGTGATAACATGTCAGTTCGAAATATTGGCATTGGCTTGATAATTCTAGGTTTCATAATGTTGGTGGGATATGCTTTCTATGAGACCTTGGCCAGTGATGGAAGCCTGATACCAAAACTATCCATTGCAGCCATTTTATTGGGTATAATAGTGATATTATTGTCATTGATCAAGGAAAAAAAGGCTGTTAAGGATAAAGAGATCGAAAGGAAATATTGAGGTCATAATATGATTGTCGTAAACACAGATTTCATAGTGGGGAAGGAGATCACACAGACGATTGGCATGGCGCGGGGAAGTACTATTCAAGCCAAACATATCGGAAAAGATATTATGGCTGTTCTACACAATATGGTAGGCGGCGAACTGAATGAATACTCAAAAATGCTTGAGGAAGCTCGGGAGAAGGCTATAAATCGCATGGTCGATGATGCCGGGAAGATGGGGGCGGATGCTGTGATAAATGTTCGTTTCATGACCTCGATGGTAATGGCAGGGTCTGCCGAAATACTAGCATACGGCACGGCTGTCAAATTGAGTGATAAGTAATAGGTATTTGTGAAACTAAAACCAGCACAACCGCCGCAGGCGGCGTATTTCCACATTACTGACCCGAGAATATTTTCGCTGACGCTTGGATTAATCGTAATGTATAATTAGAAATGTGAAAATATGATAATTTTATCGTTGATGGATGGAACGTGCCGCGCTGCACGCGTGTGATTGCGACGTTTTTAGCATCTGTCTTGACCCTTTCCATCTAACGATATTATATGGTTGACTCGACACTAGTAAATCGATAGCTTCGAAAGTGCAGATTCTATTGGAAAAATAAGGTAAAGAGGAAGTGAATTACTCCCTCAACTGTTGAAATACTTAATTATTTCAGTTCTCTTCTCAGGAAAAGCACAATCGCAATTCCAAGCACTCCTGCTGTCAGGAAAGGATTGGCAGTTGGCACCTCGAAATTAGGTTCACCTATATCTATAGATGGAATAGGAGGTGGTGGAGTGACCTTTTCCAATGTCAACAATGCCCATACCGTTGAGAGCATTGAATCTCCCCAAATATCAACAGGCCATGACCCATCACCATTTTGTGTATCTACAATTACAGTTGAGAATTCATCGAACCAGTCAATACCATCAATCTCGTCAATCTGGAGGTATTCAAGACCTTTCATTGTGGCATACATAGATTGATAGTGATTTGGTCTCCATCCAGGGTCTGAATTTAGATCATCCCAATGACGTACAATGTAATCAACAGCATTCAGAACTCTCTGTGAATCTGCAGTATCTCCTACAAGACCCGCTTCAAAGATCAAATTGCCTGTCTTAAGAATATTGACCCAATTATCTGGACTCACGTAACCAGAACCGCCATCAGGATCATCCTCCCCACCATCATCTGCAACTCCGGGGTCATTCTGGATATAATCGACCCAGGAATTCAATCCAGGTTTAACGTCCTCTATATCTGCTCCGTAAGCTTCTGCATATGCCAATCCGAGAACTGCATATCCTGTATTGGAATTATCACTGTTCGGCCAAAATTCATCGGGATAATATATCCATCCCCCATCAGGGTTTTGGTACTTTATAAACCAGTCAACAATATCCTGGACATCGTCTGTCACCATACCGCTATTGGCTATTGCCATTAATGCTATGCCTGTACTATATGTCTCGTGGAAACCACCTTCATCAGTGAAATGAACTGCATTTCCATTAGTATTTTTATCTGCCGGATCACCAAGTATATTCTCATTTATCTTCTGAGTTTCCAGATAAGCTAGTCCAATACTAATATTACTATAGTAAGGCCCTGCAGGATCAAGTGGTTCATAACCCAATTCCCTTGATCGGTCTTCAAGTTTCACCAAAGCAAAACCAGTCCTAGCAACTGTATAATCCACACCCCATGAACCATCGGGATTTTGTTGATCTACCAGCCAGGCTACTCCCAAATTTATCGATGCTTCGATTTCATCTTCTGTTGCAGCACTTGCCGAAGTGCACATCGCCGAAAAAACAGAAAGTACCATTATCAATACTAACAGAATAGCTACAAATGGCTCTCTTGTATTTCTTTTACTTTTCATATATATTTCACTCCCATATTTTATTAGTTTTACCATTGGATAAAATGCAAAGAATGCTATTCAAATGATACGAAACAATGTTATGAAACAATGTTACAAATGTAAAATCGTATTTAAAAGAAGCTTGAATGCCCCCGAATTTTACTAAATAGTTATCTACTGACCTCTTTTACCATATCAAAGTGTATGGTTTAACAATTAAGTATGTCGTAGAAGGAAGAAAAATTCAGAAGGAAAACCACATACCAACAAGGAAACCAGTTCGCATACACAATTATCCCTCTCAAGGAGCCGGAGAGTGATTTTCAGCCGCAGTGGGTGACCAAGTGTCTTGAAAAGGCGGAAATAGACATTAAAGAACAGCGCCGCATCGTCACCAGAGTTGACCAACTCATGGCACTCTGCGACGAACTCGAAGCAAAATTCAATCAATCACAGACCGACGGCGTGAGATTGATAGATGCAGTTGTGGGTGGATTGATGGGCATAATGAGAATACATAAAAGTCTCAAATCCTTTTTAAATATGTTCAACATTGAACAAAGCAGAGGTGTAAAAATGTCATGGTTCAATGAAAAATTGCCGGAAACGGCGGAAGCGTTCGCAAAGATGCGGGAATCGTTATTCAAGGACAGTGCCCTTGACACTAAGACCAAGGAACTGATCGCTGTTGCATCTTCAACCCTCATGAGATGTGAATATTGCACAAAAGTTCATGCCGAAAGGGCAATACAGCAAGGTGCGACCAAAGAACAGATCGCAGAAGCGGTAGGTGTTGCGATGTTTGTAGCCAGCGGATCACAGATATTCTGGAATGATATGTATGAAGACATCATCGGGGATTCTGATGCACCTGATGAAAAATGTAGTTGCTGCGAATAAGATTGGTTTGTGGTATATATTCACACCAACGGCGCAAAATTGATGGAGGCGATGGTGGCTGGGTTGGTTGATGCGTAATCTCAAATGCGGTGACAATTTTACTGAAACTGTTCTCTATTTGAAACGATCATCCAACTGTGTTGCCAAACAATACACATAAATATGTGCGCACACAGGTTATATTTATGGCTACCATGACTCTATCAGTACCGGATGATCTATATACGGTTATTAAACACCACAATGAAGTGAAATGGAGTGTAATTGCCCGAAATGCTATGTGGAATATGCACGAAAAGTACAGATACTTGACAGCATCCTTGCGAAAAGTAAACTAACGAAAATGGATGCTGACGAGATAGCATCAATTGTAAAAAAGTCAATTCGTAAACACCATGATGGGAATCTTAGCGAGATGGGGCTATGAGACTTGTCATTGATACAAATATCATGAGATCTGCATTAATACTTGCCGGCGGCCGCAGCAGGCGGCGTATCCCGCCATCACATTCCCCATCCTCGTGCAATCCGCCTTTGCGATAGCAGAAGCCACAGTGATACTAAAAACCTCGCCACCTATGTCAATATCAACGCTGTCATCCCCGAGTAGCCCATCTGCAACAATAATGGGGGCGTTCATCCCTGACAGTAGCATCAACCTCCACACGCACGTGATACATGTATGGCGTAAGTTGACGTGGCTCGACATATATCTCAATGTTCTATGTAAGATTATGGACGGAGAGGCCATCCTCCACAGTTTGTATCACAGTGTCATCCACATTGCCCACATTCACCCATTTACCCCTATCAAAACGTGCGCCGCATTTTTGGCATGTTTTTGCATGAAGCACCAGAGGCAGTTCTGCAAGTACGATATTTTAAAAAAAGCAGTCTTTGCAGACGTTATCGTAAAGTTTTTCAGTCTCTTTTCTGCATTTTGGGCATGGTGTGAGGTTCATTGTGGGTCATTGTAGAAGTTGTTAGATATTAGTTTCGCTTGGGAGGAGGAAGTAGCAAATCTTTTTATGGTCAAAATACATTCATTAACTTGGAGGAACAGGACATAACATGATTTGGGGTAAAAGATGAATACTGTTTGATCAAATGGTATTCTCGGAAGAGAATCATGAAAACAATCGCAAGATAGTTAATAGCATCTTTAATTCCATCTCAAATCAATCATAGAGATGAAATCATAAATCTATGAGATTAGAGCTTAACTGACCTAAGAACATCAGGTGGGGGAAATGAAAGGGGCAAACAAGAGTGGAGCAGAAGTGATAAAGAAGAGTGTTGTGGTACTGGCAGTACTGCTTGTTGTCGCAATGGCGACGGGATGTGCCGAAATCAGCATTCCAGATGTGACGCCGGAGCCAGTATCTACACCAACAACTACGCCAGCACCAACAACTACACCAACAACTACGCCAGAGGAAATTGCTAAAATCGGCGAAGAATTTTCCAACGAGCAGGTAGCAATAACCGTACATTCGGTAGACTTCTACGACCAGATTACCGGAGGCTTGGGCGGCACTTATAAGCCTCGTCAGGAAGAAGACGTATTCGCCATTGTGGACGTAAGCATTAGAAATGTGGGTGAGCATGCTGTTGAGGTTGAGCAGCGATATGTTGGTCTTCTCGACAAACAGGGTAATTCCTGCAGCCGCCCGATGGTAATAATTCTCGGTTGGCCCTATGAACTGAAGAAACTGGCCAGTAAAGAACTTCCATCAGGAGAGGAAATGAGGGGAATGGCTGTCTTTACTGCCAAAGAGGGAACGATCTTAGACAAGGTCTCCTACACCGTCGCCCGACCTCCTATCGAATTTAGCCTGGAAGAACTTGGCGAGGAGGAAACTGATGGGCAGGCGGCAGTAACCATTCATTCCGTGAACTTCTACGACCAAATTACGGATGGTGAAAGGAACACCCATAACCCTTTCCGGGAGGGTGATGTATTTGCCGTTGTAGATCTGAGCATCAGGAATGTTTGCGACTTTGATCTTAAGATTGGTGCGCGATATGTTGGTCTTCTCGACAACCAGAATAACCCTTGCAGCCGCACGGTGCCGATGTTTCGTGGCTGGCCTTATGAGATAAAGGAGCTCGCCACCGAAGAACTCGCATCGGATGAAGAAACAAGGGGAATAGTGATCTTCACCGCCAAAGAGGACGTGATCGTTGACAGTGTTTCTTACACCACTCCCAAATCCACTATCGACATTAGTGCAGAGAATCTTGAGGTTTCTGTTCCTCCTTACCGCATGCCGCGGATCGGAGAAGTAGCCAGAGGCGGCGGAATTGAGATGAGGGTCAGCAGTGTAGGCTCTATCGAAAAACTGGAAAAGGAATACGGCGACGAAGAGTTCAAACTTATCTGGACAGAGACAGCTAAGGAAGGCTATGAGCTTGTGGTTGTTGATCTAAGTATCAAAAATGTCTTCATTGAACCTGATATTACGATAAATCCCCTATATGTGCTTCTAATTGACACCGAATCCAATGCATATGGCAAGGTGGTACTAACAATAGCACTGGAAGGGGAACTCGGTTTGACCGATCTGTCTTCAGGGGAGAAGACCACAGGAAGATTGCTTTTCAGTGTCCCGACAGGTGTGACGCTGGACCGTGTGATGTATAAGATCGGTGCTCTTGGACCTCCGGTTCAGGTTAGCCTTAGAGGGTGAGAGAGGTGATCTACAACGCTACTTCGGAGACAAAGACGAAGAAAAGAAAATACGGTTTGGGTAGATGAGGCGACAAAGTGAGTAAAATGGGGATATTTAGTAAGTCGTTTGGAAAAAAACAAGAAAATATAGGATATTTTGTGCAAAATGCGACATACAATGGGATACTGAAATGATGGAAATGGTGTATGGTGGCTTTGTAAAGGTCGCTGGCATAGTTAGGCCTGGTAGCAGCCAGTATGCTGGAAGATACCCACAATGCGGATAGCTATACTGCGTCAGATGTGCATCTTCAAAGGATTCATCTTACTATACCCAGACTGTAATATGGCTTTACAGGCAACTTTGCATGGTTAAGCTAAAATGGGTTTCTTTACACAGTGCCATAAGTCAGCATCGTATTTAGATATGGCACACTTTTATAAAATTTCCAAACCATTTTATAGTAAAAATGCGTTGTTTTATTTGAAAGAGCGGGGTCACGGAAGGCTTAACCCTAGAAGGGAAAGCGGCTCGTGTGACCATTTTGAGGAAAGGGGATTTGGGTAAGAAGTGGGGAGTCCAAGACGTGGAAACAAAAAGGAAAAGGAAACTTATATTGGGTGTCGTTATAGTAACAGTGATTGTAGCGGTAGCAATGTTTGCAGGATGTATTGAGGAACCAGAAATAACACCCACGTCCACGCCAATGATTACTCCGCAGAGGACTATTATCGTCACCAGCACTGCAGACAGCGGTCCCGGCACCCTGCGCCAGAAATTATCAGAAGCACAAAGTGGAGATAAAATCATCTTTGATATTGCCATCTTCCCCTCTAATGCTCCAAATACAATTTTCCTTACTAACTCTTTGCCAGAAATAAGTCAAGGGAATATTACTATTGACGCGAGCAACGCCGGAGTTGTCTTGGATGGCAGCAACATTCTAGAAGGGGAGTGGACACCGGGTTTAGAAATAAACTCCAAGAGGAACACAATCCAGGGTTTACATATCATAAACTTCTCTGGTGCAGGAATCGTCCTGAACAAACAGGCTCAACAGAACACAATTGGCGGTGACCGGAGTATTGGTTCAGGACCAATAGGTCAGGGCAATCTGATCAGCGGCAACAGCGATGGCATTGGTCTCTTTGGTGCATCCGACAACATCATTGTGGGTAACTTAATTGGTACAGATGCGAGCGCGACAGAGGCCTTTGGTAATGAGCATCCGGGGATTTTCTTGGAGAATGATGCCAGCTACAACGTCATTGGCCCTGGCAATATCATCGCTTATAACGGTGACCACGGCATAGATGTTCGTAGCTCGGGTTCATCTGGCAATACCCTTACCCAAAATAGTATCCACGACAACGCACGGTCAGGTATCAATCTGCTGGGGGGTGGTGATGCCACACTACTCCCACCCCTCATTATTGATTTTGACTTAGATGCCGGCACTTTACAAGGCCATACTAACTGTCCTAATTGTAAAATTGAAATCTTTTCTGATAATAATAGTGAAGGAGAAGTTTATGAAGGACAAACAATAGCTGACAATAATAGTGTTTTTAATTTCAATAAAGGTGCTTCTTTTACTAAATCTCATATTACTGCCACTGTTACTGATAATGAAGGCAGTACCAGTCAATTTTCAACCCATACCTCAGGGGTAAGTAGATCTATAATATTTCAAGAGGGAAATAATCTACCTAAGACCCAACTTGAGCCTAAGGAATCAAGAGAACTCGTGGATAATCGTATTGGAAGTTTATGGGATGGCTTTTGGGCCGTAGATATGCAGCAAATTGTTGATACTGAAATTCTTCCAATTGGCTTGAAACGAGTTCGCTTGGCTATTAATGGCATCAGTTGGAACACGATAAACTGGAGCAAGCCCGAGCTCACTATCGACCCGAGCGACGACGAAATAGTAACCCGCATAGCTGACAACGGCATAACGATCACATACGTGCTTACCTTTTGGGATAAAGCGCAGCAGGCTGAGGGGAAGCCGATGCCGTGCCCGAGGTTTAAGACAGAGAAAGAGATACAGCGTTACCTTGATTTCGTGCAGTTCATCGTCCATCATTTCAAGGACCGCGTCCAGTACTTTGAGATATGGAATGAGCCGGACATGGGCTGGGGCGAAGGGAATATGGATCCCTGCGTCCAAGCGATAGAAGTAGAGGACTACATAAACCTCGTCAAGCGAGCTGTTCCCGTAATCCGCCAGGAGTACCCAGACGCCAAAATTGTGGTTGGCAGTACCATGCCTCAGGTGGAGTCAGGGTCGCGCGAGTACCTGCTCAGCATCCTGAGTTCAGACATCATGCCACTAGTGGATGTTGTTGCCTGGCACCCTGGTGGACCCTCAGAGGAATACGAATACTGGCGAGAGAACTACTATAACTACCCATTTCTTGTCCAAGAGATTAAGGATGTGGCTTCCGCTAATGGCTTTAAGGGAGAATATACTGCTGATGAGATGGTTTGGTGGACTCAGGAAGACTTTCCCTCTTTTGAACCTTGGACATACAGCGACACTGTAGCCGCAAAGTATTATGCCCGATTCATCATTATGCACCTGAGTATGGATGTTACCGTGCAACCCGGCGGAATTAGCCGCTATAGAGAGATATCCTTTTCAACGATCCAAAACCTGTGCACCATCATGTCCGGAGCTAAACCCACAGAGTTGTCATTAGAAATAGAAAGTGATGCAACAAACATCCGAAACTATACTTTTTCTTTGTCAAATGGAGATGAGCTAATTGCATTGTGGACAGACGGTGTGGCAGTGGATGACGATCCCGGCGTGAAGGCCAATCTAACTTTCCACGGCTTTACTGCCCAAGATGTGACGGGCATTGATGTCCTAAAAGACTTTCAACAACCCATAATAACAAGCAATGAAAACGGAAACTTAACTATCCAAAATCTAATCGTTAGAGATTATCCTTTGATACTTCATATTACCAAATCCAGCACACAGTGACTGACTAAATGGAAACAAAAATATGTAATTTTGTGTATTCGGCTTACGGTCATTGGTGAAGGAACGCGCCGCCTACGGCGTGTTGTCTTATTGTTTTCAGTTTTAGCCAGATCACCATCACTCAACCAACTCATACTCCCGACTTCCAGCCCCCACCCTCTCCGCATACTCAAGATGTATCACAGGATCAATATCCCACACACCATGCACGCCACCATATTCTCCATCCTGATGCATCTTCTCATCAACCAGATCAATGCTTGCCATATCCAATGCCACAGGGTCGCACGAGGCAACAATTCCAACGTCCCGTGAAAACACGGGTGCAGAGAAATTGAAACAATCACAACCCGGTGTTAGGTTAAATATCCAATTGATGTAACCAATGCGTCCGGACAATGCCTTTATCGGTCCCACCGCAGCCTCACCAAGCCGGATCTGCATCTTTTCTGCAACATCTTCTGGCGGGATGATGGCTTCCTGCGGGCAGGATTCGGGGCATGACAACTCACCTTTGCACAGATCGTGGTCAACATACGCCTTATCGCCGTCCATCTTCAGCGCACCCCATACGCACTGGTCAAGGCAAACCCCGCACCCGATACATTTTTCAGTATCGATCGTAGGTATTCCAACCTCATGGACGCGCGTCTTTCCATCCTTATCCAGACATCCCATTCCGAGATTCTTGATCGCACCGCCAAAACCCGACCCCGGATGACCTTTACAATGGGATACCATGATCATGCAATCCGCCTTTGCGACAGCTGAAGCCACAGTGATGCTATCGAGCACCTCGCCCCCGATGTCAACATCAACGCTGTCATCCCCGAGTAGCCCATCTGCAACAATTATGGGGGCGTTCATACTTGCCTGTGTAAAACCGTTCACCTCAGCAGTCCAGAGCAGGTCTGCCGCATTTAATCTCATACCTTTATACAGGACAGTGGTCTCAGTTACAAACGGAATGCCACCGGCTTCCTTGACCATATCAACAACAGTCCTCACGATCACAGGACGGATATGAGTAGTGTTACCATACTCACCCGGATGTATTTTCACTGCCACGATGTCGCCTTTCTTTACTGGCGATATTTTAGGGAAAAGTTTCTTTATCTGATCGATCTGCGTCTGGTCGGGACCTATGTTATCAACTGATTTGAAAAAAACCTTGCTCATGCTAACCAACACCTCTTGATGTACATTGGTGTTTGATGATAAAAAGACTGCTGTATGCAGCGATAGAAGAAAATCAATAAGGATATGCATATACAATAAGAGATCTCAAAAATACCATGAAAACACTGTCAAAATCAGAAGAAAAGTGAGCGGGTAGGGGGGTGGGGGTTGTGTGTGTATATGTGGGGTAAAAAATGTCCCGCTCACTTAATACATAGTTAACACTGATTACATATAAACATATGTGCCGTGGCAAAATTTGAGCACGTCGCTTGTCAGTGATAGTGACAT
>JAUWBW010000063.1 GCA_030609665.1 Methanosarcinaceae archaeon
ACATATTCGTATATGGTTCACTGAAATTGCAGTGTTCAAACCATGATAATATAAAAAATGCAAAATTCGTCTGTACATCAAAGACAGCGGAGATGTACATGATGTTAGATGTTGGTCTATTTCCGGGTGTGGTCAAAAGTGTACAGGATCCCACGTCAATAGATCAATCCCAACAACAATATCAATCTCACATCAATGGCGAGGTTTATGAGATAGACCATGATACACTCAAATGCCTGGATAAATTTGAAGGCATCTGGTTCACACGTGAGATGGTGCCTCTTGAGTGCGGAATATCTGTCTGGATGTACTTCTTGAATGTCATGCCGGATGAATATGAAATAATTGAAAGTGGCATGTGGGGAAATTAGGAGAAAAATCAAATCAAACATTGCGACGGCACACCCAACCGCAGCAGAACTGCGTCATGATAATATAGAAATATGCGAATATCACCAAAGTCCATTCTGTATGGCTTTCTTGGATTCAACAGCAGTTCCTTCCATTTTTACCAATCCAATTATGTCATCCAATGTTCTTTTTTTTCGTTGATGCACCAATATGTATCATCAATATCCTTCAATACCATCATATCTCAATCTCAATGTCATACACCTTTTCAGGATTTTCCTTATGCACCTTCCAGAAAACCTCTTCCCCATGCACCTCAACTAACTTCAACGTGCGCCGCGGGATAGTCTTTGGTCCCAACACTGCGCCCGGCCTCTCGGGATCATCGATGTAATCAGTCTCCATCATAAACCGACTGCCTTCCTCAAGTGCAGCCTCTATCGCGCCCTTTCCAGCGATCACACCCGGGAAAATACCAAGCCGTTCGCACACATTCACCATCGGGGGCGCGAAGTGCTTCACAACCCTGTGAAGTTTGATGCCGGAACGCTTTGCGCGCTCTGTGATATCCACAAGTTCGGGCTCGCCCACATCTTCCGTATGCAACTGAACGGCACAATCAATATCTGAGGCAAGAGTGAAACCATATTCCATGATCTCATTGGACGCTGCCCACACCTCATCCGATACCGGATAATGCGGACGTCCTGTCTTGATGCCAACCGCCGCACCGTCTTTGACATACTGTGTTGCAAGTTCCAGTCCGCTTTTCATCAACTCGACCGCTGCGGCGAGTTCCATGTATTCGGTAAGTTTTGATATCTCTGCCGGATGTACACCAAGAACAGGAAATGCACCAACTCCTATCTCATTGATCTGGCGTGCAATTTCCACAGTCTCATCGAACACGGCAATGTAGTCCTCCGGTTTTGAAACCGTGATCCCGATCGTCCAGGTAGGTTTCGATACAAGGATGATGTGTGTGCCACCTGCATTCTTGAAATCTTTCACGGCAAGCAAACCACGAGCTCTTGGGTCGATGTGCATATGGTTATCGGTAATTGGAATTGCGGGAGACATATTATTCACAAGACTAATTCTTACGACATCTGATTTAAAATAGCATGATTGCTGATTCCTGTCCACGTTTACGTTTGAAAATATAACTAAATGTGCTGTGATCGCAGGAGAATGTTTAATACTAAAACAACTATTAAAGTGCACTTGGTGATGATAATATGAGTAAAACAGCAGCAGTAATAAAAGGTGACGGCGTTGGCCCGGAACTTGTTGATGCAATGATAAAGGTAACAGAAGCCGCCAACACAGATGTTGAATTCATAATGTGTGAAGCAGGTGCAGGCTGGTGGGAAGAGCACGGCGGAAATTCACTTATTCCTGACGAGACATGGGATATCCTTGACAGTTCAGATACCTGTTTTAAAGGTCCGACAACCACCCCGGGAGGAGTCGGCACTCCAAGAAGCGTCGCTGTATCCATCAGGCAGAAATACAATCTCTATGCAAATGTACGTCCTGTAAAAACATTCCCAAATACAAACCCACCGCTTGGTGACGTTGATTTCGTTTGCGTGCGTGAGGGTACTGAAGGTCTCTACATCGGCGAGGAAGTAAAACTTACGGACGATGTATATATCGCCATCAGGAAGATCACACGCACATCGAGCAACAACATCGCACGTTATTCATTTGAAGAAGCAAAAAAACGAAACTACGACACAGTCGTACCAATCCACAAGAGCAATATTCTAAAATTGACATGCGGCACATTCTTGGAAGAAGTCAATAAAGTCAGTGCAGAATATCCTGACATTGATACATGGGAATATCATATCGACAATATCGCACAGCAGTTGATCAAGAATCCACAGATATTCAACAACAAGATCCTCCTTTCGACAAACCTGTTCATGGATGTCATAAGCGAAGAATGTTCAGCACTGGTTGGCAGTATCGGACTTATATACTCCGCAAATATCGGGGACAACTACGCAATGTTCGAACCCGCACACGGTTCTGCTCCAAAGTACACCGGACAGGATAAGGTAAACCCTGTTGCAACGGTTCTTGCAGGTGCATGGATGCTTGATTATCTCGGTGAAAGCGAAAAGGCTGATGCGATCTTCAAAGCAACCGAGCGTGTTATCGCAGAAGGAAAGTACCTCACCTATGACCTTGGTGGAAGTGCAAAACTCAGCGAGATGACAGACGCGATCGCAAAATACACACGTGAAATACTGGCTTAAAACAAAAAGCGGTATCAATGAAAAAGAGGTTGGATATAGGGTATAAGTTTAAGATCTGATAAGATATAATTTAAACTTGACCTTATATCCAAAATATTATTTTATCATTCGTCTTCTTCATCATTAAATTCATCTGCATGATGCATATCACGTTTTACAACAGATTCGAACAAGAAGTATTTTTCAACATACGCCTGTATCTCTTCGTCAGATATGCATGAAACTCGCTTTTCTTTATCATACAATTTCTGGATATCTTTCTGGATAGCTTTAAGACGCACATCATTCTTGCCAATTGCTATCTCAACATCCATCAGATCATTCAAGGTTTCCTGAACCTTGAATCTTAACACTTCAATACCGGACGAATCACCAACAAGGAATATACGCTCTCCTCCAACCTTCGCAGGCAGGAATGGTTCATATGTGAATGGGTTTTTAATGACGCCTGCAGCATGTATCCCGGATTCATGTGCGAAAATATTTTTGCCGATAACAGATTTGTTTCGTGGAATCCTGATCCCGATCTCCTTTTCCATGAATTTTGCAAATCTTGTGATCGATTCAAGATTATATTTATCGAAACCTTCAACCCGCTCTGTAAGCAAGATCAACAGTTTTTCCATTTCTGCATTGCCAGCTCGCTCTCCAATCCCAAGAAATGTCACGCTTGACCAATTGGCACCGTGCCAGTATCCGGCAAGCGAATTTGCAACTGCAAGACCAAAATCATCATGACAGTGCGTCTCTATGTTTATAGCACCAAGTTCATTCTTTATGTGTTTGACCATTGAAGGGATGCCATACGGTTCATCAACATCACAAAACGGAAGGCCGAAACCCACAGTGTCGCACAGCCTGATGGTACATTCCGGATCGATCTCGAGTAGTTTTTCGATAAGTGGATATACGAAATTATAGTTGTCCGCGCGTGTCATGTCTTCGATGTGAGCGCGGGTTCGGAGTCCGTGGTCAACTGCATACTGAAGTGCATTCGTGTACTTTTCCTCTGCTGCTTCACGACTTGCAAGTCCCATTTTGTCAAACACATGTGAATCGGATACTGACATCAAGATACCTGTTTCTTCAATGCCATCAACTTCTAACACCATATCAATATCGGCAGGCACTGCCCGTGCCCATCCCGTAATTTCAGGAAACTCATACCCGTGGTCAAGCATCAATTTGATTGCTGCCCGATCACGTTCATTAAATACAAAAGTCTCAAGTTTTTCAATACCAATTTCATGTAAATACTGATAAATGCTGAGTTTGTGCCCTTTGTTCATGACAATACCAGGCATCTGGGAACCGTCACGGATGGTACTGTCGCTGATGAATATCTCATGCTCCCCGGGCAGTTTTATTTTGGGTAGATCGTCATAAGATTTGTATACTTTCATTGAAATCCTCCTTGTGATGCGAAACAACATTACTTGCGGACAATACGCAAGTTTTGTATCATTTCGCAAGAATATTTAATATTTAATTTACAGGCATACATTCAGCCCATAATAATTCAGCGAGTTAATGCTTCCTTCGTTCGCATTAACTCGGAGTATATATTTATAAAATATGTACAGTGAAAAATAGTGTAAATTTATACACATTACACATATATCGCTGTGCTTCTTTTGCTACATGAAACACGTCATCCTTAAAATGTCTTTCTTTTCACATCATGCATAATTTGGCATATTATATTATGAAATCAAGAGTGATATAACCACTCGACAAGAAAATCTTCGCTGACGCTCAGATTAACTTGGAGTATATAATTCTATAAATTATATACAACGAGAAAATTCTCCCTTGTGGTCGAATTAACTCGCACTATATATTTATAAAATATATACTATCTAAAAACGATTTTAAGGTTCAGAAGCCTCTTTTGGCTTTTGAAGTGCTGCCTGGATCTCATCAAGCAATTCCTCATCGGTCTTGCCTGTGATATCGATCCCATTATCCAGTGCCATTTGCTGGATATTCGACTTTTTGGTTCTCCCTAACATTGAGTGGGTAAGTATTAGACGGGATGAACAGGATTTACAGGATGGGGCAAGTCATTTATATCCTGTCAATCCTGTCCATTGATTCAAGCAATGCGATTGCATATCTGGCGATATATCCTGAATAGTGATGTTACCCACACAATGTTGAGGAGATCCGACTTTTTTAATTACAATCCTATTCCAATGTATGTCTATTTTTTAGTGTCTGTAAGTGAATAGTAACAAGTTAAACGTCAGTATGTCCTTGCCACATACACTCTGGTAGTAGCATCTGCACCGCATACCGGGCATTTTCCGGTAACGTTCTCATCCTGTCCGGTCGGGATCCCGAGTATTCCTGCGCCGATATCTTCTTCCAGTTTAAGACCGCATTCCTTTACACCGCACCAGTGTACTCTTGCAATACCCTGTGGAAGTTTCTCTCGAACCTCATCAAGTGTCTCGCAATCGAATATGCGGCTCTGTACCTCATCTTCTGCTTTTGCAAGCAGGTCTGCATGGATATTGTCGAACCTCTCAAGAATCTCATTCTTGATGTTGTCAAGCGGAATCTGTTCTTTATTGCCGGTGTCACGGCGTACTACCATGGCAGCATTATTCTTCAGATCCCTTGGTCCGATCTCAATTCTGATAGGAACGCCTTTCATTTCCCACTTATAATACTTGGCACCCGGACGATTATCACCATCATCGATCTTGACACGTATGCCGGCAGATCCAAGAGTTGATCTTACATTTTCGCATGCTTCGAGAACTTCTGTTCCGTCCTTGAATATAATAGGTATGATCACGACCTGTATCGGTGCGATCTGTGGTGGCAGCACCAATCCCTTATCGTCACCATGTATGGAGATCATTGATGCTATGGAACGCTCGGATATACCGTAGCATGTCTGGTGAGCTAAAATCTGCTCACCTTCGGGATCTTCGTATGTAATATCGAATGTCTTTGCAAAACTGTCACCCAGATGGTGTGCAGTGCCGACCTGAAGTGTCTTGCCATCAGGCATCAGTGCATCGACCGCAATGGTATAATCCGCGCCCGGGAATTTGTCCCAGTCAGGGCGCTTCGATGGAAGGACCGGGATCCCAAGCTGGCGGTAGAATTCAATGTAGATGCGTATTGCTTCATCGACCTGTGCAGCAGCATCGTCCCATGTTGCATGGACGGTATGTGCTTCTTTGAATGATGTTATTTCCCTAAGTCTGATAAGCGGGCGCGTGTGTTTGGTTTCATACCTGAACGTGTTTACGATCTGGTAAAGTTTTAGTGGCAGGTCTGCGTGTGAACGGACCCAAAGTTTATACATTGGATAAATGGCAGTCTCGCTTGTCGGGCGAAGCGCAAGTTTGACATCAAGCGGATTGGTCCCGCCGTGTGTGACCCAGTATACCTCCTCTTCAAAGCCTTTGATGTGCTCTGCTTCCTTCATGAACTCATGTTCAGGGATAAGAAGTGGAAAGAGTGTCTCTTGATGGTCTTTGTCAAGCAATTCCCTGATGATGGCATAGACGTTCTTTCGGATTGAGAAACCAAAGGGATGCCATACGTATAATCCCTTAACAGGATAACGTACATCCATTATCTCAGCTGTACGTAACAACTCATTATACCATTCACTGAAATTCTCTTTTGCAGGAAACGATGCTTCTTTTTCTTGTTCTGCCATGCTCTCACTCGATTATTAGGAATATTTTTTAGATAAATAGATGCATTGCTTATAGATATTTCCATTACTCGGTTCACAAATTTGAATAATTGGGTTTTGTCTATTCTTTTGGTATGTTGATTGGATCTGAAAGTTCACTGACACCAATGGTGATTTGTTTTTTATCAGGTCTATGGTCTCGACTGTATCCATATTCTCCTTTCCTCACCAAAACAGTACCATGAGGGAAAATAAAACAATCTTTTTCTTCATCATATCCAAACTTGGGCTAAAAACAAAACTCCAATCACAAAACCTATATGTCCTTTAAACACCACTTATGCCTATGGACTTTCAGATAATAGATGCTGACTACACTCATGAAAATGAGAAACCTATAATCCGTCTTTTCGGGAGGGGACGGGATGGTGAAAGCGTCTGCTGTTTTGTTCCGGGGTTTGAACCATATTTTTATGTTAATGCCGAAGGGGAACTTGATGAGTTGGTGACTCTAATAAAAGGGCAGTTCGAATCAGTTAAAAAGGTGGAGATGGTACAAAAATTCGAACCCATTGGATACCAAAAGTCCAAAAAACCGATGCTCAAGATCACCACACAGTCGCCGAAGAATGTACCTGAGATTCGTGATGACATCGCAAAACTGCCCGGTGTAAAAGCGGTCTACGAAACCGACATACTGTTTCGCAGTCGTTTCCTTGTTGACCGAGGATTTTGCGGCATGGGGTGGGTTTCTGCAGAACAGTCGCAGGATGCTGAAAACATGCGCCGCGATTGGATCACATGTGATAAAACAATAACCGCGCCGGATGTGAATGGCATTGAAAGCATCTCGAATGCGCCACTGAAAAATCTGGCATTTGATATTGAATGTCTGCCGGTTGATGGCGCAATGCCAACGCCGGAAACATCTGCTGTTATCATGATCAGTGTCTCGTTTGAACCGGCATATGAGGGACATGAATCCATTATACTTGTGCTAAAACAAATAGAAGGAATGGATCGCGATGTTGAGATGTTCACTGATGAATCTAAACTTCTCAATCGCTTTTTTGAGATATTTCAGGATTATGACCCCGATATTGTTGCGGGGTATAACATAAATGATTTCGATGTACCTTATATTACGGACAGGGTGAAGATACTGAACGAATCCGGCATGAACATCAAGTCAACCATTGGGCGCGATGGCAGGCAGATGAGTTACCGCAAGATCGGGAACTTTACGAGGGTCTCGATGCCGGGGCGCGTGGTTGTGGATGCGTTGCCGCTTGTCAAACGCCAGTACAGTCTTAAACGGTACACCCTGCGCAATGTTGCAAAGGAACTGCTTGACAGGGAAAAACTGGATGTTGAAGTATCGCAGATGGTCGAGTACTGGGAAGACGATGGCGAGAAGATAAGGAAATTCGTGGATTATGCACGCCGTGATTCGGAACTGGCTCTTGATCTTATATTGAAATTACAACTTCTGGATAAGTATGTGGCACTGGCGCAGGTCAGCGGGACGTTGCTTCAAGAAGTCGTGGATGGAGGGCAGACCTCCATGATCGACAATCTCATGCTTCGGGAATTCGGGAAGCGTGACCGCGTGATCCCGACAAGACCGAATGATGCTACCTCGTCTTTTAGGAGTAAACAAAGTGAATCGCTGAAAGGCGGCGAAGTGCTCGATCCAAGGAAAGGGCTGCTTGAGGATGTGGTGATACTGGACTACAAATCACTTTATCCAACTATCATGATGGCGTACAACCTTTGTTATACGAGTGTTGTGGAGCATGACCGTCCGGATGGGGAAATTATAAAACCACCTTCCGGTGGGGAATTTGTTAGTTCAGAGGTGTCGAAAGGGATTGTACCATCGATCCTTGAAGACCTGCTAAACCGCAGGACTGAGACGAAAAAACGTATGAGGGACGCTAAGAGCGATGAGGAGTATCGGGTACTGGATGCGACCCAACTTGCACTTAAGATACTGCTGAACAGTTTTTATGGATACTCAGGCTACGTTCGCGCCAGGCTTTACAGTATGCAACTTGCAAATGCGGTAACAGGTTTTGGAAGGCAGAATATCCTGAACACGCGTACGCTTGTCAATGATACCATTCACAACATCATTCTTCATGATAATAAAGCATACCTGACAGACGAGATTGAGCCGTCGCAGGTATCCGATACTGATAAAACTATCACACTGTCGGTCGTGTACGGCGATACGGACAGTGTTTTTGTGCAGTGCAGTTCCAAGGATGAGATTATGCTGGAGGATGCAGAACTTGTCGGGAACAAGATCTCAGGGATCGTGTCAGGTTCTCTTCCTGACCCGATGGAACTTGAGTTCGAATCGATCGCGAAGCGCGCCCTGTTCGTTGCAAAGAAACGGTACGCAATATGGGTGTTCGAGCGCGATGGTGATGGATGGAGTGACGAGATCAAGGTAAAGGGCATGGAAACCGTGCGGCGAGACTGGTGTGAACTTACATCAAAGACGCTCAGCAATGTGCTGGAGATGGTGCTCAAAGAAGGTGCGGTGGACAGGGCTGTTGAGTATGTCAGGGGTATTGTTGACAGGGTCAGGAACATTGATGTGCAAAAGGATACCGATATGATCGATAATCTTACATTGACCCGTCAGTTCTCCAAGAAAAAGGAGAGTTACAAGAACAAGCAACCTCATATTACGGTCGTTGAGAAGATCAAGGCAAGGACAGGCATGTCCCCTTCGATCGGGGAGAGAATTCCGTTTGTCATCATTGCTGACAGGGGTCTGTTCGTAGACCGCGCGGAAGATCCTGATTATGTTCGCGAGAACAACATCCCGCTGGATGTGGATTATTACATCAAGAAACAGATATTGCCACCGGTCGAGCGGATACTTGGTGTGTTCGGGGTTGATATGGCTTCCCTTGATTATGATT
>JAUWBW010000083.1 GCA_030609665.1 Methanosarcinaceae archaeon
GGTGGTAGCATCGGTATTTTAAATGTGTGATTTTTTTGAAATCGTGATTTTGACCAAATTTCATAACATCCATAGGTAAAACTAATATTCCCCCAATACATTAATAGACCAAAAATCAACATTCATTTCACTAACTAAATACCCAGAGGTACAAAACCATGTTCACGATCAAGAATCATTTGCAAATTGAGAATAGCCATCTTACAATTGGCGGTGTCGATTCGGTAGAACTTATTGAACAATATGGCTCACCATTATATGTCACAAACGAAGAACGTTTGCGGGCAAACTTCAGGCGCTACAGTGATGCATTCCCGAATGCTGACCTTTATTATGCGGCAAAGGCAAATGCAAATTTCACGATCCTTAAGATAATGACAGATGAAGGTGCAGGAGCGGATGTTTTCTCAGATGGCGAATTGTACATGGCATTGCTTGCAGGCATTCCAAAAGAGAAGGTGCTCTTTAACGGCAACTCAAAATCCGACAGTGAACTTTTGATGGCTGTTAAGACAGGTGTTCGTGTGTCCCTTGATTCACTTGATGAACTCAGGACACTTTCTGCGATTGCAAAGAATGAAGGCGCAGTTGTTGACATCTCATTCAGGGTAAACCCTGATGTATCGCCTGACACACATCCTAAGATATCGACAGGTCTTCGGACTTCCAAGTTTGGTGTGCCGCATGATGAGGTTGTCCGTGCATACAAGGAAGCACTTGACCTTCCGGGTGTAAATCCGGTCGGTATCCACTGCCACATTGGTTCACAGATACTTGATATTACGCCGTTTGCAGAAGCAATGACAAAGATGATGGACCTTGTTGAGCAGGTTTCACGTCTTGGTGCAGAACTTGAATTCGTTGACGTTGGTTCAGGACTTGGCATTCCTTACGAAAAGGGTATCGACGTGCCAACCCCGCAGGATCTTGCAGATTTGATACTTCCGATATTCAACGAGCGCTGCAAGGCGGAAGGTATCAGTCCTAAACTTGTACTTGAACCGGGGCGCTATATTGCGGCTGATTCAACTGTGCTTCTTACGACTGTCAATACGATGAAGGAAGCGGCAAAGAAATTCGTAGGCGTGGATGCGGGATTCAATCTGATGATCCGACCTGCGATGTATGATTCATATCAGCACGTTGTTGTCGCGAACAAGGCTGATGCGCCTGTAAAGGACATTTATAGCATCGCAGGTCCGATATGCGAGACTGGTGACATCCTTGCACATGACCGTGAATTGCCTGAGATAGAGAAGGGCGATATCATAGCGGTTCTTGATGCAGGAGCTTATGGATTTTCGATGAGTTCCCAGTATAATGGCAGGGTGCGATGCGCTGAGGTGCTTGTGAACGATGGAAAAGTGGACGTTATCAGAAAGCGCGAGACCTATGACGACTTGCTTGCAAATCAGATCCTTCCTGCAAGATTCCTCTGATATGAACTACGGAAGTGCCAAAAAGTTATTAAGGGCACAGGAGTATAGCGGAGATACATTTTACTTTAACAATTAATAATTAAATAATAATGAGAGTTGATGAATTTGGCAATAGAAAAAGGAGATTTCATTAAAGTATCATATACCGGTAAATTTGATGATGAAAAGATATTTGATACGACTGACGAAGAGCTTGCAAAATCGAACAATATTTACAATGACCGTGGAATGTATGGCGGCGATGTCGTAATCGTTGGTGCAGGACATACAATTGTTGGTCTTGATGAGGATTTTGTTGGGAAAGATGTGGGGTATTCCGGGACGGTTGAAATCCCTCCGGAAAAAGGATTTGGAGAGCACGACCTTAAGTTGGTGGAATCAGTTTCCATTACAAAGTTCAAGGATCGTAAGGTATATGAGGGTCTTGAAGTAGAGGTCAATGGTCAAAGAGGTGTTGTCACAAAGGTTATCGGGCGCAGAGTTCGTGTTGACATGAACCACCCACTTGCAGGAAAGACTGTGATATACGAGTATAATATTGAAAAGTTGCTTGACGATGAAGTTGAAAAGATACAGGGTCTCTTTTCACTTTACACAGGTCTGCAGGATCTGGATGTTGAGGTCAGCAACGGCACAGCGACAATTATCACACCTGCTATGCTTTCATACAACCAGAGATGGTTGATGTCAAAGAGCAGAGTTGCAACTGAGATTATTGAGAATGTCGGTGTTGAAGAAGTCTTGTATGTGGAGAAGTATCCGGAAGCTCCGATGATCGAGGAAGCAACTGAAACCGAAGAATCAGAAGAAACCGAATCAAGCGAAGAGTAATTCTCTTCGCATCTTTTATAGGTTTCAACAGCTCTTTTAAGCAAAAAGGTTATACCACAATACGTTATTTAGGCATCGTCCTGCATGCTGAGGTAGCCAAGCGGACTACGGCGCTGGTCTTGAAAACCAGTGGTGCTAACGCGCCCCATGAGTTCGAATCTCATCCTCAGCGTATTCTTTTTTTTGTGTTTTTGGTTTTGAGAGAGGGTTCACTTTGTTGTGTTGATTCGCAATGCATTGCCGAGATTAATTGACATGGTGAAAATGGCAACTATATATATTAATAAACAGTTTATTTATAGAGTGACAACGACATAATTTTGGACAAACTATCAACGTCAATAATGAGGTGCAAACATAGTAAACAACAATAACGAAGCTGAAAAACGCCTTTGGGAAGCTGCTGATGAGCTTCGTGCAAATTCCAATCTGAAATCATCAGAGTATTCAACACCGGTTTTGGGGCTTATATTTCTCCGCTATGCGGACCATAAATTCACTATTGCTAATAAGGAATTAGAAGGTAAGGGCACTGGGCGGCGCACTATTGGCAAAGCAGATTATCAGGCGCGGGGTGTCATGTATTTACCGGATTCTGCGAGATATTCTACGCTTTTGAATCTTCCTGAAGATGAGGATATAGGTAAAGCCATCAATGAGGCTATGAGGGATATTGAGGATGAAAACGATGAACTGAAGGGCATTCTGCCCAAGACCTATAATCATCTTGAAAATGATACATTGTTTACGTTATTGAAGACTTTTAATTCAATAGCCATGGACATTGAAGGGGATGTTTTTGGCAAGATATACGAATATTTCCTTGGCAAGTTTGCTATGAGTGAGGGGCAAAAGGGAGGCGAGTTCTTTACGCCTACTTCTGTTGTTAAACTTATTGTTGAAGTTATTGAACCGTTCCATGGTCGTATTTTTGATCCGGCATGTGGTTCAGGTGGTATGTTCGTACAGAGTGCCCGCTTTGTGGAAAACCACAGGATGAACCCCAATTCTGAGATTATGGTTTATGGTGAGGAAAAAACGGATGAGACTGTTCGACTCTGCAAGATGAATCTGGCTGTGCATGGGCTTTCCGGTGATATTCGCGAGGGTAATTCATATTATGAGGATATCCACAATTGTGTTGGAACGTTCGATTTTGTTATGTCCAATCCTCCTTTTAATGTGAATAAGATCGATAAGGAGAGGATCAAGGATGACCCACGCTTCCCATTTGGTATGCCCACGCCTGATAATGGAAATTATATCTGGATCCAGATATTCTACAGTGCTTTAAATTCCGGCGGACGTGCCGGTTTTGTGATGGCCAATTCTGCCAGTGATGCTCGTGGAACTGAACTTGAGATCCGCAGGAAGATCATTGAAGCAGGCGAGATGGACGTTATGGTGGCGGTAGGCTCTAATTTTTTCAGTACGGTTACTTTGCCATGTACGCTCTGGTTCCTTGACAAAGGGAAAAAAGATACTGGCAGGCAGGATAAGGTTCTGTTTATTGATGCACGACATATTTACAATCAGATTGACCGCGCCCATCGCGAGTTTACTCCTGAGCAGATTGAATATCTGGGTAATATAGTGCGCCTATACCGTGGCGAAGAACCGGAGATCACAAACGGCAGCGCATCGCTGTTGGAAGAACATTTCCCGGATGGTAAGTACATCGATGTGCCGGGTCTTTGCAAAGTGGCGACACTTGAACAGATCGAATCGCAGGGATGGAGCCTGAATCCCGGACGTTATGTGGGTGTGGCAGAGCGCGAGGCTGATGATTTTGATTTTATGGAGCGGCTTGAGGAACTGAATGAGGAACTTGAGGTGCTCAATGTTGAGGCACGGGAACTTGAGGGTCGCATTGCTGAGAATGTGGCGCTGTTGCTTGAGGGAGATGGCGAATGAGCGAACTGGTTTCGGATGACTATGTGGTACTTCTTGGTGAGATCAAGCAGCGTATTCGCTCTGGCCAATATGCAGCACTAAAAGCGGTCAATAAGGAACTTATTTCGCTTTATTGGGACATCGGTAAGTCAATCGTTGAGCGACAGGAAGGTGAGACATGGGGGAAGTCTGTAGTCAAGAGGCTTGCTGAAGATTTGCAAGCAGAATTCCCGGGGATTGGTGGTTTTTCATCTCAGAATCTTTGGAGAATGAAACAATTTTATCAAACATATGTTCATAACGTAAAACTCTCACCATTGGTGAGAGAAATTGGATGGACTCATAATCTAATGATTCTTATGAAATGTAAAGATGATCTGGAACGTGAGTTCTATATTCGCATGACGCGGAAACTCGGCTGGACAAAAAATGTCTTGGTACACCAGATCGAGAACCAGACCTACGAAAAAACTCTGCTTAACCAGACAAATTTTGAGCAAACATTACCTGTGGAAATAGGCAATCAGGCAAAACTTGCAGTTAAGGATGAATACACCTTCGATTTTCTGGAACTTGGTGATGAATACAGCGAGCGCCAGTTAGAGCGGGAGATTCTTGCTAAGGTTGAGCCGTTCCTGCATGAAATGGGGGGGTTGTTTTCTTTTATTGGCAGCCAGTACCGTCTGGAAATCAGCGACAAGGAATATTTTATTGATATTTTGCTGTACCACCGTCACCTAAAGTGTTTGATAGCAATTGAACTTAAAATTGGAGAGTTTATCCCTGAGTATGTAGGTAAAATGCAATTTTATCTGGCTGCACTGGATGATATTGTCAGGATGGAAGACGAAAAACCCTCTATCGGCATTATTCTGTGCAAATCCAAGGATAAAACAATAGTGGAGTATGCTCTAAAGGAGTCGAATAAACCGATTGGTGTGAGTGCTTATCGGATGGTTTCTACTTTGCCGAAGGAACTGAAGGGTGAACTTCCTGCACCTGAACAGATTGCAAGATTGCTTGAGGGGGTGGAATGATGACTGGAAAAGATATGAGCCGTACAAGTAATTCTACTCCGATTTTGTATGACCAGATTCGGCAGGTTTTGTTCGATGCACAAAGGAGTGTCTCGCATGCAGTAAATACTGCTATGGTATATGCATATTTTGAAGTGGGGCGTTTGATTGTTGAGGATGAACAGCATGGCAAGGTTCGTGCCGGATACGGAGAAGAAACGTTGACGGCTTTATCCGAAAAGCTAATAACAGAGTTCGGCAGAGGTTTTTCAGTTCGCAATCTTAGGAACATGAGGACTTTTTATATGTCCTTTAAAAATCGGCAGACACTGTCTGCCAAATTAAGTTGGTCACATTATACTCTGCTTATGCGTCTGGAAAATGAATCGGCTCGTGAGTTTTACTTAAAAGAAGCTGAAGTTGAAAACTGGTCTGTGCGAGAACTTGATAGACAGATAAACTCCTTGCTTTTCGAGCGTCTGGCACTGAGCAAGGATAAGATGCAAGTGAAGGCTCTAGGTGAACAGGGGCAAATCCTTGAGTCCCCCCATGATCTGATAAAAGATCCGTATGTTCTGGAATTTCTAGGATTGCAGGAGCAGGCAGCTTATACCGAGAAAGAGCTTGAGACTGCACTTATTGATAATCTGCAAAGTTTTTTGTTAGAGCTTGGAAAAGGTTTTACTTTTGTTGCCCGTCAAAAACGTATGACACTGGATGCGGAGCATTTCTATGTGGATCTTGTCTTTTACAACCGCCTGATCCGTAGTTTTGTGTTGATTGATCTGAAAATCGGGAAGCTTAAGCATCAGGATTTGGGTCAGATGCAGATGTATGTGAATTATTTTGATCGGGAAGTTCGGACGAAGGATGAAGAACGAACGATTGGCATTATTCTCTGCCACGATAAAAAAGAGACCATAGCCCGTTACACCCTCCCGGAGAACAATACACAGATATTCGCTTCGAAATATAAATTGTACCTGCCCACCGAAGACGAGCTTATCAGAGAGGTTGACGAGGTAGCAAAGAAGCTGGAGGGGGTGGAGTAATGGTTGACCTAATGCCTTTATCTGATTTTGTCGAAATTAACCCAAAAGTGAATCTCAAAAAAGGAGTTGAATATCCATTTGTTGAGATGGGATTTGTTACTCCAGGGCGCCGATATGTTTCAACTGACAGCAAACGAATCTATAAAAGCGGTGGGGCAAAATTTCAAACAGGTGATATTCTGTTTGCTCGAATTACACCATGTCTCGAAAATGGCAAAATTGTCCAATTCGCTGGAGCCAATACCGATATAGGATTTGGATCCACTGAATTTTTCGTATTTCGTCATAAAGAGGGCATTTCCGATCCCGGATATGTTTTCTACCTTGCATCTTCCGATATTCTCCGAAAACCAGCAGAGAAGAGTATGTTTGGTGCTTCAGGAAGACAGCGCGCTGACCTTGCATCAATAAAGGACTTGGATATCCCAGCACCTCCTCTCCCTACTCAACACAAAATCGCCTCCATCCTCTCAGCCTACGATAACCTCATCGAAAACAACACGCGGCGCATCCAGATTCTCGAAGAGATGGCGCAGTCACTCTACCGCGAGTGGCTTGTTGAGTTCAGGTTTCCGGGGTATGAGAAGGTGAAGATGGTGGAGTCGGAATTGGGGATGATGCCGGAGAGGTGGGAAGTGAAGAAACTTGGAGAACTGTATCGTACAAGTTCTGGTGGAACTCCTAGCAGAAAAATTGCGGAATATTATGGTGGCACAATTAATTGGGCAAAAACAAAAGAATTGAATGACAATTTTCTTTTTAAGACGGAAGAAAAAATAACGGATATTGGCTTACAAAAGTCATCAGCTAAAATATTCCCCGAAAATACGGTAATCATGGCTATGTATGGGGCTACTATTGGAAAACTTGCGATTTTAGCTCAGCCAGCATCTACTAACCAAGCATGTTGTGCAATAATAAAAATTAATGACTTATTTCAACATCATTATATATTTTCATTTTTATTAGTAAATAGGGAGAAAATTTTTAGTTTAGGTGCGGGAGCTGCGCAGCAAAACATAAGCCAAACAGTTATTCAAAAAATGAAGATATTAAAACCATCTAATACAATAATGAAAATGTTCAATGAATTTGTTGCTCCCAATTTTGAACATATTAAATCATTACAACTGAAAAATCGCAACCTCCGTCGCAACCGCGACCTACTCCTACCAAAACTCATCTCAGGCGAAGTGGACGTATCCAGCCTCGACATAACCACAGGAGAATTAACATAATGACCCACTGGCAGCCCACCTATACCATAACTTCAACCATCGCCAGCGCATTGATGGAAATAGAAGCAGCGCGGGCTGTGGTGGAACATATACCATTGTCGCTGGCGGCTCAGGCGGAGTTGCGTTATCGTGCCCGCATTCGGTCTACACATTATTCTACCCGCATTGAGGGCAATCGGCTGACATTGGCAGAGGCTGAGCAGGTTATTGAAGGGAAGCCATTCACATTCCACGGGCGGGAGCGGGATGTGGGTGAGGTTCAGAACTACTGGAATGCTCTTTTGCGTGTGGAAGAGTGGGCTGAGAAAAAGAAG
>JAUWBW010000037.1 GCA_030609665.1 Methanosarcinaceae archaeon
GTTACATGCGGGGAAATGCCTCCAACTTTTACAGAGTGCAGGCTCTCCCAGGAAAACATTCCTATACGTAGTGATTCCATTATTTACCCTACTCCCTTTTAACTAAGTTACACTAGTACGAATTACTAAATGTACCCCGTGATGATTAATGTATGACAAGATTATATAGATTGCGGAGATTATCATTTCCAATGGCTCGGCCTTGGGACAAAATTCACTCATCACCCTTTTTAGGCCAATGAGGCTTAATCCCCTCCATAATCGCTAACCAAATATTATAATCATATCAGACATGTCTTTTTGCTGTAATCTCTTTTGCCCGAGCTTATAAGTTATCCTACAAATCACCACCATCTTCAGGATTGAATATGTTGCCTGATTTCGACAAAGCAAATACTTACCCTGCAAGTATTGTACACTTTAGATCAAGTTTTCACAATAAGTCCTTCCACCCAAATGGGAAAGAATATATGATTGTTTAAAGACATATAAAGTGTACAAAAATAAGTGATCAATAACATGGACGCAATAACATGGACGCAATAACATCAGCACAGATGAACGCAATTGACGCAAACTGCGAGTACTTAGGCCTGAGCCCCCTGCAACTAATGGAAAATGCAGGTGCTGCAATCGCACAAGCTGTCATCGATAAGATTGGCGGCGGACAGAAAAACAAAGTCATACTTATCACAGGCAGGGGCAACAACGGAGGCGATGCCTTTGTTGCAGCGCGCCATCTCGCATCAGGTTGTGATATTAAGCCAAAGGTAATCCTACTCGGTCGCGCCTTCCAGATAAAAACCGAAGAAGCACGCCGGAATTTTGATGCACTAAAACACAGTGATGTTGACATATTAGAGGTTGTTGAATCAACACAATTTTTGCGATCGGATTGGCTCAAGGACGCTGACATCATCGTGGATGCCATATTCGGAACCGGCATCAAAGGACAGATAAGGGAACCCGAATCTACCGTAATTGATTTGATCAACGATTCCGAAGCATATATTATCGCAGTGGATGTACCGTCTGGCTTCAGCCCGGATGGTGAACCATTCGACAAATCCGTGCGTGCGGATATAACACTCACATTCCACAAAATGAAAACAGGACTTGTAACACCGGATGCGAATACTTACGCTGGTGATGTCAGGGTGGTTGACATAGGAGTCTGTGAGGATGCCGAAAAGTATGTCGGTATTGGCAATCTTCAAACCCTCACCCGCCGCAGTACAGAAAGTCATAAAGGACATTCCGGCAGGGTTTTGGTAATAGGCGGCGGCGCGTATTCAGGTGCACCTGCACTTGCGGCACTTGCAGCACTCCGAACCGGCGCGGATATTGTCACACTGGCTGTCCCAAAGAGCGTGGCTGAAATTGTAGCGTCCTTTTCACCAAACCTGATAGTCCGCGCCCTCCCATCTGATATCCTGTGCCCCGAAGACGTGCCGCAGATACTGGAAATGATCGGATCGCATGACGTTGTTATAATCGGCATGGGACTTGGCATGGATGACAGAATAAAATCAGCAATCTCAGAAATAATCCCACATTGCAAGAGGGTTGTGGTAGATGCCGATGCACTTCATGGACTGACACTTCCGCAAGCCGACGGATGTGATATGATAATAACACCTCATGGGGGAGAGTTTGCGAAACTGCGTGGCACTGAAACCCCAACCGATACAAGCGCCCGCATCGAAGCGGTCATGAAGTTCTCAAAACAAAACAGGGTTGTGACATTACTGAAAGGGATCACCGATGTAATCTCTGACGGCGATTCAGTCTTATTGAACAGAACCGGCAATTCGGGGATGACAGTCGGAGGAACAGGGGACGTGCTTGCAGGCATTGTGGGTGCGCTTTTTGCAGTCAATCCTGCAATGGATGCGGCATCCTGTGGCACGTTCATAAACGGCGCGGCAGGGGATATTGCATTTGTATCGCGTGGATATGGGTTACTTGCTACTGATGTTATTGATAATATAACTGAAATAATGAAATAGGGGAGTGTAAATAATGGATAAGAATAAAGATCGGGAACTAAGTGTTGATATTGAAAGAAACAGGGTGCGCATCGTAATAAGCCATGGAGAGGATAGGGAAGTTCTCAAGTTAACACTTGATGAAGCCCGCGCCCTTGTTGGCAAGATAGATGGCGCATTGGAAGATTATGAACAAAGAAAACATCAACGGATCGATTGATAATTGGTATGTCGTGGTGTTTTAATTTTACCCAGGTGATCTATTGACAAAAGAGTTTACACATATTGCAGGTGACCGCGCACGGATGGTCGATATAAGTGAGAAGGGCGACGTTGTAAGACGTGCGATCGCATCAGGTGAGATCGTTCTCACCAAAGAAACGCTAGAGAAGATACGTGACGGTAATGTTGAAAAGGGAAATGTGCTTGCAACTGCCACAACAGCAGCAATTCTGGCTGTTAAAAAGACCCCTGAAACAATACCAATGTGCCACCAGATCCCAATTACGGGAATTAATGTGGATTTTACAATCGGTGTCGATTCAATAACCGCAGAAGTAGAGGTTAAAACTGTGGCTAAGACCGGTGTTGAAATGGAAGCATTGACAGGTGTATCTACTGCACTGCTCACTATCTGGGACATGGTAAAATCTGCGGAAAAGGATGACACTGGGAATTATCCGAATACTTTTATCCGAAATATTGGAGTTGTTGAAAAGTACAAGTCAACCAAAAACAATGTATTATAAGTGCGTGTTACAGTTACACCATAATCATGGTAAAAACGAGGTATAAATGTTGAAGATCATAGGCGGACCTGCATCACAATTATTGGCATCACGAGTGGCAAGGGAACTAGGCACAAATCCTACCCTTTGCGATTTTAATCGTTTCCCGGATGGTGAGGTATATACTTGCATTCAGGACGAGCAGCTCGAAGACGTAACGATCATCCAAAGCACGACGACAGATTCGGATATTGTTTATCTTTTGCAGATGATCGATGCCTGTGAGGATGCATCCAGCATCAATGTTGTCATTCCCTACATGGGATATGCAAGACAGGATAAGAAGTTCAAGACCGGCGAGCCCATCAGTGCGCGTGCGGTTGCCAGAACCATCAATGCGGACAGGGTATTCACAGTCAACATACACGAGAAGAGTGTACTTGATTATTTTAGTGCTCCTGCATCCGACCTTGATGCAACTAAACTTCTGGGTTCCCATCTAAAGTCGCTTAACCTAACAGATACTTTGATCTTGGCACCAGATTCCAGTGCTGAATCCCTGGCAAAGAGTGCTGCAGCAGATCTTGGAATGGATTATGACTATCTGGAAAAAACAAGACATAGCGGCGACACGGTCACCATTAAAACAAAGAACCTTGATGTTACTGGCAGGGATGTTGTCCTGATAGACGATATGATCTCGACCGGCAGCACGATGGCAGAGTCTATCAGGTTACTGCGGGATCAGGGTGCAAAGGATGTGTATCTTGCATGTGTACATCCGGTCTTAACACGAAATGCGGTTATTCGGCTCTTCAATGCAGGCGTACGCGACATCTTTGCAACGGATACAATTGAAAAAGCACAGAGTTGTGTGAGCGTTGCTCCACTGATTGCGGATGCGGTTAGGAATTTGTAGTATCATAACATACAAAGTCATAAGAGGTTTTATTATGTCACTACCTGAAGTATGCCCACTTGACGGAAAATCCGGATGCAAAACCAGTGAATGCCATTTGTATCATGTGGACTGGCGTTCCGGTGAAGAAAATTGCTCGATCGATTATGGTGCGACTAAAAAGTCATTGTCCAAAGCGGATCCATTGCAGGATACCTATGCACAAAATACAAGCATACGTCTTGGAAGGGAGATCCCAACTACAATGCAGATTCGACCGCCAGTGCAAAATGTGGCAGAAACCACCAGAGAGGAAACTGTAGTAAATCAGATTCTTGACAATCCCGAAACCATTATTGAAGAGGTTGTGACCTCTGACAAGAACATAACAGTGATTGAGTCAAAACATGCATCCGATGGGGCGGTAGCCAAACCTGCTGATGTCAGTGATAATGATAATGCTAAAACAGAAAAAAAGAAAAGTAAAAGTATCGATGATGTGATGAAACTCGACTTACCTGATGATTACGAAGAAGAATTTTGGAGTTAACCGATCCTTTTCAGCCGGACATCTGTACTCCGGCTCTATCTATCAACCCCAACCGTAAACATCAGATTTGCTCCCCCAGTATCTGTTCCTTCCAGATCGGCACCGCTAAGATCTGCAAAGAATATATTTGCACCGCTAAGATCCGCATTCCTTATATTAGCATCAGTAATGTCTGCAAAGAATATGTTTGCGCCATTTAGTTGTGCTCCTTCCATATCAGTATTGCTGAGGTCAACAAAGAACAGGTTTGCACCATTTAGGTATGCACCACTCATGTTTGCATGACTAAAATCTACAAAGAATCGATTCGTTCCCTCAAGATGTGCATTTCGAAGATCTGCTCCCTGGTTATCAATGGGAGTTATTTGTATATTGGACTCCGATGCAGGAATTCCACTCCAGGCAAGAGTGATGATTCCAAAAATTACAGCTATTCCAAATAATATCTGTGTAAGATAACCAATTATCGATTTATTGTGGCTCAGCAGGACATCCAGACCTAAAAGTATCAGTACAACCGGCCAAAAATGCCACAGTGAACCAAAGAACCCATCCGGAAGCTGTTTTAGATTATTGAGTATCAGGAGTATGCCAAATGTTATCAGGATCAGAGGTCCTGTTATCCCCTGTCTCCCGCTCATTTTACCTCCCTCCGCGCTTGATCAACATCCATAGGCCGATAAAGATCAGTACTATTGGCCAAAAAAAATCTTCCTTAAACCACCAAAACATGTTCAGTTCATCAAAAAGAAAGACGATTCCGAGTAGGATCAGAATTGCTCCGAGCCATTTGGAACGTTGATGCGATTCCTTTATTTTCTGTTGTCTTGTTACTTTGCTATCAGGTGCATTTTTGTCAACATCTTTGCCAACTTCTTCTATTATGTCCTTTACCTGCTCTGCCATCCCCTGCACGTTTTTCTCGATCGTTTTCGATATTGGAACCTGTTCGTCACTTTCCGGTTTGGGCATTATTATCATTAAAATTATGTAAAGCAATATTCCAAATCCGTTTATTAATGTAAATACAACAAATGCAAGTCTGACAATAATAGTATCAATTCCGAAATATTCAGCTAAACCGCCACATACCCCGTCAATTACCCGATCATCTTTACTCTTGGTCAATCGTGTTTTCACATGATTATATATCTCCCCACTTTCATCCATTCAAACACCTCATTTTGGTTTACAGGAAAATGTTCCTGCAACGAGAAAATGCTCACTTCGTTCGCATTAACTCGTACTATATGTTTACAAAACCTATACTACAAAAAATCATATTCGATGTTATTAATAATTATGGTGTCCTCAAAATATCTACAATTTATCTTGTATAAACCTGCGAATTTGTTGTTCCTCTATTTTGGAGGCATGCAGTCATACGGTGGTGGTTTTGATTTTTGGGTGGGAAATGTGGGTTAAAAAATGAATATACATTTGACTTTCCTGTAGTATATATTTTATAAATATATAGTGCGAGTTAATGCGAACGAAGTGAGCATTTTCTCGAAATGAGTGAAGAGCATTCCGAACGCGAGCTGGAACATGCACTCAACTCCATGGTAGGTGAGTGTCTTCGGCGGTTTTAAAAAAATCATTGCCAAGAGCTTATATACAAATGAGTTGTCTAATACAATAACAGTTAACTTATTTGATCACTTATAGAATGGGGTCAACTCATCTATATAGGCTTATTTTAGGTTAATTGATTTAATAAATAAAGATTGAACAAGTCATGCGGAAATTCACAATTGCAACTCTGGCTTAGACAAACTAAAAAGAATAAAGGAGATAAAGATATGAGAGACGATAGAAGAGGGGGCAGCTTCGGTGGTCCTAGAGAGATGCACAAAGCAAAATGTTCAGATTGTGGTGCGGAGACTGAAGTGCCTTTCGTACCCGATCCTGATAGACCGGTGTACTGCAGAGAATGCTTCCAAAGTCATAGGCCACCAAAGAGATATTAAATTTAAAACAGTAAGGGCAAATATGTTGAACATATCACTGCCCAACAGCCTTTTTTTGTTATTTTTCATTAAATTTTAGTGTTTTGTGATACGATTCATTCACACCACATCCAACGGCAGCATATTTGCCGCCCCCATACATTGTTCCGCTATGCTTAACCGCACATGCCTGCGAATTCAAGATACTCTTCTTCGGTCAGGTCGGCAATTAAAATCACCTGGTGTATCCCACCCGGCATGGAACCGGCAATTTCACATACATTTTGTCCATTGAGTCCCTCGTGCGATTTTGTAGTGATTGGCAATTCCCCGATTTGAAAATAGTATCCTGCTACGAGAAAATTCTCCCTTCGGTCGAATTAACTCGCACTATATATTTATAAAATATATACTATTAAAAATTAGAGCAGGGATCAATCATGGAAATTTATGAAAGTTCAATAGATTCAAATAAGTGTTACGAACAATTGTGATGATAACGTTTTATACAGGCTCTATATTATATTGTACTGGGGACACTATCAGTGACTTGATCTATCCTTCGTTAACGGATATAATCAAAGCTGAGCTATAATTTGAAATGTTTTATGAGGAGTGAGGAGAAGAGATATGGCACCACTGCCAGAGATTCATGAATTGCGTCCTATCGAGAAAGAACTTCTGGGGTATGACCTGTCAGTGAGAAAATTGGGTGAATGTTCATACGAATTCAATGCCATTTATCTGAACAATAAATTCGAGAATCAGCAATTCTATGTGCCTGACAACGAGCAGATACTGGCTGTGATCGATAAAAGCTCGGTGGAAGGCCTTCTGGAAAAAGGCATAGCTTTGCCTGCGTTTGAGAAAGCAGGGCCAAAGAAAAAGCTGTTTTTTGAACCAGGCAAAGCCACATATGCTATTGTGACCTGCGGAGGACTCTGCCCGGGGGTCAATTCCGTGATCAGTGGAATCGTCATGCTGAATTATTATCGCTATAATAATAAGGTGGGTTACGGCATCCGCTATGGCTATGCCGGTTTCATCAAGGAAAACGGTCATGAAGTAATACCTCTGACACCGGAATTTGTGGAATTCATCCACACTCAGGGCGGTACGGTACTTGGTTCATCCAGGGGGCCTCAGGATACAATAAAGATTGTCGACCGGCTGGTGGAACTGGGGGTGAAGATCCTTTACGCCATCGGCGGCGATGGTACCCTCCGGGGAGCTCTGGAGATAGTGGAGGAGATCGAAAAGCGCGGTTTGAAGATAGCCGTGATCGGCATCCCCAAAACCATTGACAACGATATCAATTTCATCGATAAATCCTTTGGCATGGAAACCGCTTTTTCGGAAGCTTGTGTTTCTATCTATGCGGCGCATGTTGAGGCCAGGTCTGCCGTTAACGGCATAGGCATCGTGAAGGTGATGGGGAGAGAGTCTGGTTTTATTGCTGTGAATGCCACGCTTGCAACGAATGATGCGAATTACTGTCTGATACCTGAGATGGAATTTGAACTGGAAGGTGAGAAGGGGTTTTTAAGACAGTTGGAAAAACGGCTTCTGGAGCGCAAGCATGCAGTTATTGTGGTTTCGGAAGGGGTAGGGCAAAAGTATGTTTCTGACCCTGATAATCCCCAATATGACGAGTCCGGGAATGTGAAAATCCTTGATTTTGGGTTGTATTTGAAGGAGCGTATAGAAGCCCACCTGAAAACGAAAAATATCCCTACCACTATCAAGTACCTTGACCCGAGTTACAGCATCCGCAGCCGCCCTCCGACGCCGAATGATTCGATCTTCTGTTTACAACTGGCACAGATGGCGGTTCATGCAGGCATGTCTGGAAGAACGGGTATGCTGGTGGGGATCTTCAATGGCCAGTTCACCCATCTGCCCATGGAAATTGTGACTTCGAAAAGGAAAAAGGTCGATCTGGATTCCCAGTTGTGGCATTCTGTGCTGCAAATGACAGGCCAGCCGGCATCATTCAAGAATGATTGACTCTTTTTCCGGCAATCTGTTTTCAGGTTCGTTGAAGTCAGGTCGGCAATCAAATTGATTTGATGCACCTCATCCGGCGTGGATCCAGCAATTTCACATATCAACATTCAATTATTTCTATATTTTAATCAAATTAAAATATTAAATATATAATAAAATCGAGGGAATATTTATATGTAATTAAATATTACATTAATTTGGGAAAGGAGGAATTGTAAATGTTGTTTATGGATACTTGGACTTGGAAACCGGAAAATAGAGACGAAGTTGAAAAAAGGGCAGCTGAATGGAAATGTCCTGAAGGGATAAAGGAACACGGTCATTGGCTTGACCTTACAGGAAATCGAGCCTTTTTTCTTTATGAAGTGGATGACCCTAAAGTCATTTTGGCAGCCAATGAAACCTGGACTGACATCGCTGAGGTAGATTCTGTTCCTGTGATGGAAATGGAAGAAGTTCAGAAACTTATGTCATAAGCATGAAGTGATTTTAAAAAGATGGCGATATGAAACAATCTGTTGTTAAATTGAGTGCCTTCATTTTACTCGTCATCGGCACTCTTGGTCTTATAATCAATGAATTTATTTTCGATTGGGGGACCACTATCACCCTGACATTTGCTGCTTTAAATGTTGTGGGGCTTGCTATTTTAGCCTATATGTATTGGGGTACGAGAAAATGCTCACTTCGTTCGCATTAACTCGAACTATATAATTCTATAAATTATATACTACGAAAAAAGAAGTATAAGATAAATGACAGGATCTTAAAGTGGAAGCGAAAATGCTATGAAAAATTATCAAATTGGATGCACCCGAATTCATTCTGGTATGGCTCGGACGGGGCGACCTCCACTCACCCACACCGCAACGCATCCAACTCCAACACATTCGCCGCATTCCCATGAATTACCCCCCAATGCTCAACCGCACATGCCTGCAAATTCAAAATACTCTTCTTCGGTCAGGTCGGCAATCAAAACCATCTGATGCACCTCATCCGGCGCAGATCCCGCAATTTCACATACCAGCATGTACCCTTCCCCCCTGTCCTGTTCCTCCCTTGTCAGTTCATCAATCGTTTTCCCCTTCCTGTCAGCCAGTATTCCCATGAACAAGTCATACTGCCCCCGGGCAATAAGGTGATATTTCCATAGGTCCTCTGACTGCAGTATGTAGGTATCTTCCGATTGCGGATAAGGGCTACATCCGCACCATTTTGGAGCTACTTCATAGGTTATATTACAATCCGGGCATGTGTATGTCATTTGTATCACGGTTGGCGAGGTTGGGTTTTTTAGGGGCATTAGTAAATTGATTGTTAACTCAATATGGTTGAAATGTTATATTAGATTTCAGGTCGGCAATCAAATTCATTTGATCGAACTCATCCGGCGTGGACCCAGCAATTTTAGGTACCAGCATGTGTTTTTTGTTTTTTTCCTGCTTTGGCGGATATGATGGAAAATCGCAAGGCTGATATCTATTATACATGCCTTGGATTTGAGTTTGGGGTATCGTGACTGCGAGATGTATCGACTATGCTCGTGTAGAATTCTAAATTATTTCGCTAAAATACCCGTTCATTATTATTTTTAATTGTTTCTTTTTACTATTTTTTCTGCTAATGATCTAGTTAAATCAAGAAATTGTTTTACAAAAGCTCCAGCCAGAAAAGATATGCCTGCTTTTATTTCAATAAGCTTTTCAATTTTATTAGTAGCTTCAATTTCCTTGATCAAATCTTGCATAGTTGAATTCATTAAGCTGACGTTTGAGACCTGCCGTTCAGTTGTAATGTTTGAATCAAAAAGTATCAGATCAAATAATAGATATATTCCAATTGCCATTAAAGGAGCAGCTATTACACGTAATATCTTTCTTTCAAGATCAAACTCCTTTAATTTATTGCAAAACGTCATTTCATTGAATGCTTCTAATTTATTGATGTCAGTTTTCAATTTTTTTACTTCGATCCATTCGCTTACAGTAGAAGCAAAAAAATACATTAATGCACCAATTACACTAAAAACGATCACAAAAGGGGGTATAAATGAAGGCTCATCATTAGGTCCATTTATCAAGATCGTTCTTGGAATCCATATTACTACATTTATAAAAATCAATGTAATAATTATTGAGGTTATCAAAATAATTCTTATTTTATTATCTTCCAGGTAACCACAAATACTAAATCCTAGTTTTCTTTTTAAATAATAATATATAGCAATACTGATAAAAATAAATATTAAAATTAGAATTAAACTTATAACATTTTCGATACTAATATAATGCCATAAACTCATATTAACACCCACATTAATATTTTCGTATCTTATAGTATATAGAATTATGTTTTGTCGGACATTAATACTGACAACCGCACATGTCTCAAATTCAAGATACTCTTCAATCAGGTCGACAATCAAATTCACCTGATCGATCTCACCCGGCGTGGAGCCAGCAATTTCACATACCAGCATGTGTCCTTTGCTTTTGTCCTGCTCCTTGGTCAGTGTCAGTTCATCGGCCGTTTTTCCTTTCCTTCACTGTCAGTCAGTATTTTCATGAAAAAAGCAAGTTGAAATTATGGTGTTGGGGAAGATCGCACTAGAATATAATTCTACAAAACCGTATTATACTATAAAATAGAATTACATATTATGGAATTTCAAAACCGAACAAACGAACTAAGGGCGATCAGAAACCTTGAGCAACTCAGTGAAGAGCATGCCCACATGCTTGTGATGTTTGGTAGGCGGCGCGTAGGTAAAACCAGGCTTATAATTGAATCAATGGATTCAATCTACTTTTTTGTAGACAAGAAAACAAGTTCACTGCTTCTTCGGGAATATTCCGATATACTAAAAACCGAATTGAGCGGGTTTGTACCCGAATTCTCGAACTGGGATGACTTTGTCAGGTTCCTGTTCGAATATTCAAAAGTAAATCATCTCAAGATTGTATTCGATGAATTCCAGAACTTCACATATGTTGATCCTGCCATATTTTCCATATTCCAGAAATACTGGGATATGTATCATGTTGATACTCCAATATTGCTGGTCTTTGTAGGATCATATATTGGCCTCATGAAAAAGATATTCATAAATGCAAAAGAACCCCTCTACGGCAGGGCAACTTCACGTATTGACCTAAAACCCCTTTCATATAAGTATATCAGAAAGATCTGCCAGGATCTGGGATTTAGGAATGAAGAAGAAATTATCGCACTCTATGCAACTTTTGGAGGCGTACCCAGATATTATCAGTTGATCGAGGACTACGGACTTACCACATACGAAGGTGTAATAAGAACGCTCATATTAAGTGATAATGCTATTTTGAAGGATGAAGTAAAGCAAATACTGATTAGTGAATTCGGAAACAACTACACGACATATTTTTCCATACTCGAAACAATATCGTTCGGCAAGGGCACACTAAAAGAGATCTCTGACACTACGGGCATAGAAATGAAGAGTCTAAGCCGTTACCTGCATGACCTTGTGAACACTTATGAGATCATCGAACGCAGAGCGCCTATTATAAAAGGAACGA
>JAUWBW010000100.1 GCA_030609665.1 Methanosarcinaceae archaeon
GTACTGCGGCTTGTATGCGATTTTTATATCAACATCGACCTCACCCTTATCCGGTTCTACCTCTTGTGCGAGTATTTTTAAGAAAGTGGTTTTACCAATTCCATTAGGTCCTACAATACCCAGAACTTCTCCTTCCTTTAGTGAACCGCCGGTAGTTGAAAGTGAAAAACCGTCTCCATATTTCTTGGCGAAATCTCCGTACTCTACAAGAGATACCATATCGGTCTCGGTTCTTGGAGGGTGCATCTCGAATTTTATCGCCTCGGGGCGAATACGCACATTCTCTTCTGGAAGATAACCTTTGAGATACTGGTTGATACCGATCCTAACACCTTTTGGATGGGTCATGACACCATATCCGCCCGGCTGACCGTATGCTACGTGCACCGTGTCTGCAAGCATATCAAGAATTGCAAGGTCGTGCTCGACAACCAAAACTGCTTTTTCTTTAGCAATTTCCTGAATAAGTTGTGCTGAATTGATACGCTGGTATATATCCAGATATGGACTGATCTCGTCAAAGAAATAAAAGTCTGCATCTTTTGCCATACAGGCAGCAAGAGCTACTCTCTGGAGTTCTCCGCCACTCAGTTCGCTGATTTTGCGGTCGATTATGTGTGCGAGATCGAAGCTCTCTACCAGATCATCCAGAACACCGCGGTCATCGGTCTTTTCAAGTAGCGCACTAGTCTTTCCTTTGAACGCCTTTGGGATCATGTCGATGTACTGGGGTTTTTGGGAAACTGTCACTTTCCCGTCAACAACATCACTAAAATAATCATATAGGGCAGAGCCTGCGTAGTATTCCAAAACCCTATCCCAATCGCCTTTCTCCTCACCGAAGTTCGGGACAAGTGTACCTGAAAGGATCTGTACAGCCGTACTTTTTCCGATACCGTTGGGTCCGAGGATACCTGTGACCTTTCCGACCTGTGGTACGGGAAGTCCGAACAGGACAAATCCATTAGCTCCGTACCTGTAAGTTGGTTCCGTAAGGGCTTCGGGGAGTCCGATTATCATGATGGCGTCAAATGGACATTTGTTGACACAGATTCCGCAACCTACACACAACTCTTCCGATATCACTGCTTTTCCGTCGTCCCCAAATACGATGGTCTCATCGCCTGTCCGAACCCGTGGGCAGTATTTTTCGCATTCATGGCTGCACCGTCTTGGCTGGCACCGGTCTTTGTTCAATATCGCTATTCGCATTTTATATCCCTGTGTGAATGTTAGTGTTAATTAAGTTTAAGTTAAAATTTAAAGTTGAATTTGGAAAGATTATGGTGAATCATCTGGTACAAAAAAACAAAAAACAATGGTCAGTTCAAAAGCAATGTCCATGTTACAAGACAAAAGTCTATAACCAGAAATTCAACATAGAACCAATCCTTGAACCCGAACTCTTTGCTGTTGATCTTGATAGCCGGAAAGATGATCCTCTGTGCATAATATGCAAGTACCGCAACGATCGTGAGTATCGCATACCATGTCGTGTCTTCGGCTGTTCCGAACTGGTTAAAGGATATAAATCCTGCAACAATCCCTATGATTGATGCGACTGCCGTTTTGACGACACCTTCGATATGATTTTGCTTTCTTTCTTCAGGAGTTTTTTCTTTGACTGTGATGATGCCTTTGCTTTTTGTGACATTAGACTTGGCATCAGCATTAGCAGTGTTGTTAATGTTAGTGTCAGCGTCAGCATCACCTTCTACATTCTTCCCCTTGCCTTTTTTGGATTTGCTGTATTGCTTACTCAACGGTGTGATCTCCTGAATTTTGAATAATTGTATAATTAAATAATTGTATAATTAATATATGAAATGGTATTGACCATTAACATTAATATAGATATATAAGTATTTACGCTCTTTTTTGGCAATAGAGGAGGATAAACCTAAATAAACTCATTGCTCAAAACATTTTTGATGTTGTCAATTGAAACTGATTCGATGCCTATGGAATTGAGATGTTCCGCAAACTTTGCCGGCCGGTCTCCGTTCGGGTGATAGATGATAGCAACTTCGGGGTCGATGTTTTCTACCATGTTCACAAGCCCGTTTGCATCGAGGTGGTCGCTTATGTTTATTGCCGGATAGTAGTAATCATCCCTGCCTGTGAGCACGTATTTTGCAATGTCACGGGGCAGTTTGCCAAGATCCCACGGAGGTACGACACACATACCCTCTCCGCCTGATTCACCAAGTCCTACAAGTTCGCCACAGTTTTCGAGCAGGTTCTGTGTAAGTGCGAGGCTTTTGTCTTCCATCTCGATGGCACCGTTGTATCCAAATTCGCGGATGAGTTCGACTGCACGCTGCGCTTTGCCGAACGCATACGCACCAAAGGCGACACTGCTATTCATTTCCATGGCGTTGTTGAATCCGGTTATGTCGTCCTCGAAGTGACATGTTGAGTCTGCATAGTCGCCATAATTTGCTTCGGTTATGAGGACATCGCATTTTGGTAACTGTGATGCGTCCTTGACATCGCCTGTTATAAGGATGCGCGTGCCAACTTCATTCTCCCAGTAGAACGCGGTCGAACCGACTGTGTGTCCGGTGGGGTAGGCTGTGACGGTCACTCCGTTGATGTCGATCGATTCGCTCGCACCCACGCCAACTGTTGACCCAATGTACTTGCGGTCGTGTCTGATCTGCAGTGCAAGCGCGGTTTTGTCAGAGCAGACCGCGCGGTCTGAGAGCATTGCCGATTTGCCGTGATGGTCAGAATGAGCATGTGTTATCAGGTATGCGTCTGGCTGCTGATATTTTTTAGGAACGCGTGTCGAGTCTATTGAAAATACACACGGGTTGCCGTCTGTTGATCTGAATTTGACTGCAAGATGCGGTTTGAATGTGCCGCGCACGTTCTTCTGGCGGACTGCCAGAACACCCAGATCAATTAACCGTTTTGATATTGATATCCCTCGGATTAATGGATGGGGTTTAAGGTATTTGTATGTTTGGAGATTGTAATTTTTGGTGTTTGAGGATATTTCAAGAGGATTTACGAGAAATAAATAATAGAGTAAGGGTACGACATTTTTATCTAAATGAAGCAGAAGACTTCTTCCTCTCCGTATAGCGGTAGGAAGGAGTGATTTACCTTAAATGTTGTTTGTACCTCTACTTATAATTTCAACATAATCAGTACAAAGATACATTTTATATCTTTTTTTACCAGTCACTTCTCTTAAAATACCAACGTCCTCAAATCTATTCACAAGGGTGCTTGCAGTAACTTGTGAAATGTTCAACTTGTAAGCAATATATTGATTGCTGACTAATGGTCTATCAAATAATAGATCCACTAATTTAACAGCGTAAATACTTGATATAGAATTTTCATACAGTTTTGAGATTATGTCTTCTTTTAATGTTAGTATCTCCCGTGCAGTATTCGCGGCTTCTTGTGATGTTTCGCTGATGCCTTTTAGAAAAAACTTTACCCAATCTTCCCATGCACCATCTGTGCGTACTTTCATCAGTAGATCATAATATTCAGTTCTGTTATTTTTCAGATAAATACTCAAATATAAAAGGGGTTTTGATAATATTTCTCTCCAAACGAGGTAGAATGTAATTAGAAGTCTTCCAATCCTTCCATTTCCATCAAGGAATGGGTGGATTGTCTCAAATTGAGCATGAATTAATGCAATCTTGACTAAAGGTGGGATCTTATCACGACTATAGAAGAACTTTTCAAGCCCTTCCATTGCAAGAATTGTCATATCTGGTGTGGGTGGAACAAATATTGCTTCATTTATTGAAGCACCTGGCATACCGATATAATTTTGACAGGTCTTAAATTCACCAGAATTCTTATCATCACCTCTCGTTCCTTCTAAGAGTACTTTGTGGATTTCTTTTAAAAGCGTCAAAGACATGGGATTATCATTGAGCCTATCGATTCCATAATTTAACGCTTTGATATAATTCACTACTTCCTTAATTTCATTCACATCATCTTTTGGCGTCAGATCGGCTTCAAATTCCAGCACGCCTTCAAGCGATGCCTGAGTCCCTTCAATTTGTGAACTTAAGAGAGCTTCTTTTTTTACATACATGGCAATAAAAAGGTCCGGGTTTGGTAAAACTGATGTAATGCCATCTAACCTTGCAAGATTTCTATCTGCTTTTGATAATAACAAATGAAGTTCATCATCGTATTCCAGAGGTGGGTCCGGTGGTAGATCCTCAGGCATAAATGCACTATAACCAGCAGATGTCGGTACAAATGTTCCAGCTCTATTGTTCATAAAATTAGCGACCTTTATTAGTTATTATTTTTCGATCTGTAAGTTAAGGAATGTTATCTTAGGATCGGACATGCAATTCTAAGCAAATGAATGTTAACTTAGAACGTTATATACATTTCTAAGATAAGGGATGTTATCTTAGGATTGGAGATACAATTCTAAGTTAAGCAATGTTAAGTTAGAACATGATATACATTTCTAAGATACGGAATGTTATCTTAGGATCCGATGTATCATTCGAAGTTAAATCTTTTTGTACCTCATCCCTAAAATATCTCGTCCATTCAACAAAGAAAACTATTAAAACCATTACTACTTTGAAAAAGCAGAGTTAAGAAAATCCTCCCTTCGGCAGGATTTACTTAGAATACATAATTTTACAGATTATACACATTAAAAATGGAGATACACCATGTCGTTCCACGTAATGATTATCCCTACATTAGGCTGCCCATCCAATTGTGAATACTGCTGGAGTTCCGAAGAAAGTTCTCCGATAATGACCGATGAGACCATTGAAGATATTGTAAAATGGCTCAAGAACTTCCGCAAAGAACCGGTTACCTTTACATTCCATGGCGGGGAACCGCTCCTTGCCGGTGCAGACTTTTATCGAAAAGCCCTGTCGACACTGGCTGATGGATTACATGAACAGGGAATCGCTTTTGCTTTGCAGACGAATCTATGGAAAATGACTCCTGAGCTCGCACAGATATTTGCTGAATATAATATCCCGATCGGTTCCAGTTTAGACGGTCCAAAGGAACTCAATGATTTCCAGAGAGGAAAGGGATACTACGACAAAACCATGGCAGGCTATGAGATTGCCAAAGCCAATGGTCTCAATGTAAGTTTCATCTGTACCTTCACATCCCATTCCATAAAGTTCAAAGAAGAAATTTTCAATTTTTTCCTTGAAAACGGTTTAAATCTAAAATTACATCCTGCACTACCATCCTTACGTGGTGATAACCCTGAAAAATGGGCACTTTCCCCAGAAGAATATGGGGAATTGTTGGTTTATCTTCTGGACAAATATCTCAAAAACATCAATGATATCCAAGTCATGAATATTGACAACTTATGTCAAGGTTATTTCGGCGGTCGGGGCACAGTCTGTACATTCGTAGACTGTATGGGCGACACATTTGCAATAGGACCTGATGGAAGCATATATCCATGTTATCGTTTCGTAGGCATGCCAAAATATGTAATGGGCAATGTTCGTGATCAGCCTACCGTAGAAGACCTTGCAAAATCTGACGCATGGAAATTTATGTTCCAATACAAAGACTACGTTGATCAGGAATGCAGCGATTGCACCCACATCAAATACTGTAGAGGTGGCTGTCCGTATAATGCCATTACACCCAATGACGGTGAAATAAAAGGCGTTGATCCACACTGCATTGCATACAAGAGAATATTTGAAGAGATTATAGATCAGGCAAATGCGGAACTATTTGGAGGTTCCGGTGCAGGTCCGGCAATGTTTGGTTTTGGAGCAGCACCCACGCCGAGTGGTAAAGCCGGAATAATGGACCTTTTGCGCAAAAATACCCCATCATCTGAAGTGCAGTATTAACAGCAACAATAACAGCAACAATAACGGCAACGACAAATCGAAACGCTTTCGGGAACGTGTATGTCTAGTCGAAACTAAAACCAATGCGATCAAGGCAGCAGTTGTTGAAGCAGGATACAAAGCATAACCTGAACTAAAAATATATACTACAAACACATTACTTTCAACAGGAGTGTGGGAGTTGTATGAAAGCCGTAATTGACGTCAGTGGAATGACATGCATGCATTGTCACAAAACAGTGACAGATGCCATATCAGGAGTAAACGGCGTTGAGTCGGTTGACGTAAGTCTTGAGAATAACAACGCGACCGTAGACTTTGATGCAGAAGTTACAAACCTTGACGCAATAAAACAGGCAGTGGTCGATGCCGGATATGAGGTCGGTGGGGAGATCGCCGAAAGTGAACCAACTTCCGAACCCGAGCAAACGGAAGAAGCAGAGGTATCCCCCATCGTTATCGAAGATGACGAGGAAGAAGAAACTGCGCAACCGGAGTCTGACACCACAGTCGAAACCAAATTCAAAGTATCCGGCATGACATGTGCATCATGTTCTGCCAATGTTGAAAGAATACTTAGAAAACAATCCGGGGTCGCATCCGCATCTGTCAACCTGCCAATGGAAAAGGCATCAGTGACCTACGATCCTGCACTAATCACCCCGAAACAGATGGAAGAAGCCATCATCGGCATCGGTTACGGTGTTGTGAAGGACAAAGTCACACTTGACGTCGGAGGCATGACGTGTTCGGCATGTGTCCAGAACATTGAGCGAGTGCTCAATAAACTCAAAGGCGTTGAATCTGCAACAGTAAATCTCACACTTGAAAAAGCGCAGGTGGAATACGATTCTTCACAGGTATCCCCGGCAGAGATGATATCCGCCATTGAAGGAATTGGATACACAGCATCCCTCAAGGCTGATAAAAAAGATGCCGAAGACCGCGAGCGTCAGGCGCGCGAAGAAGAGATCACAAATCAGCGCAACAATCTCATAATCGCAGTTGTATTCGGTATCCCCATCACACTTGGAAGCATGACCGGGATGTTCC
>JAUWBW010000143.1 GCA_030609665.1 Methanosarcinaceae archaeon
AAACAAATATAAGGCATATATTCGTGCCTGTACGAATCCATTAAATACCATGTCACCAATGATTTACTAATAGTGGAGGTTATTGGTGATTATCATGAGTATTTGGTTCTTTTTACTCATGCTGGCAATAGGCATATTTGGCGTTCTTGCAGTAATGACGCACAAAAACCTGTTCGAAGCATTAAAACTCGGGCTGTTCCTTGCTATCTTCGATTTTTTCTTCGAGAATCTGGGTGGGTACTTTGATTTGTGGGTCACTAAAAACAGTGCTCTTTTTTTGGGCTTTGTTCCGATCGAGGTCTTTTTCATAGCAACCCTTGCAGGAGCGACATATTACTTGCTATTCCCCAGAACATGGAATACAGCCATAGCCATCTCATCCAGTTTTCTTATTGCCGTTGTCGCTGCAATGATTGAGGCTGCCCTCGTTGCTGTCGATTATCTGGAGTATATGACCTGGTGGAACTCATATATGGCAGTTATTGCATATTTCCTGGCATTCTTGATGATGTACAAAGTGAATCTGATGATAACGAAAGATTGAGAATACAAGTTCTTCGATCACACATGAAACTTGACTGATGCCCCAGTCTACATTAAAACGTTATACTAAACCGAGTCAGCTTTTTGTAACTCTTAGTTATCAGTTTACTTTGCTGCATCTGTTATATTACAAAATGGCTATAAATTATACTTGCGGAGTAGTATAATTTACAGTGATACTATTGTAACCATCAATGGAAAATATAATATCGATCAAAGGTCTCTCAAAAGCCTTTGGAAGTCATCGTGTTTTGAAAAACATAGATATCGATGTCAACATCAAAAAGCTGAATGTTAAAGAAGGGGACACAGTTATTGTCAAGAACGATGACAATAGCGGAAAAGTGGTTATCAGGGTCGAGAGTTCCGGCTACGACACCCCACATCAGGGAATTGCATACATGCCCAACAGTCCGTGGTCTACGGGACAATAAACCTCTCCCGCACGAATGAGAGGATCATGACTCAGGATGCATGACCATGTAATATGAGGGGTGCGGTTCGTCTGATGAGGAACACCGGGAGACAGCCCTGCATTATTTCAGGGACTTGAATGCATGGTTGCATGGTACGGCCCCATCGTCATGAACACTCAGGATGAGTTGAAGATAGCCTTCGATGAGCACAGGAACGGGACATTCATCAAGCATCCAAAGTGATGAACTCTCCTTTCTTGCCCTTCCTTTCTTTTTTTGTTTCTCTCCTTTACCGAAATCTCCCAGCTATTCTCTCCGGCAGATCGTCCCGATTAGCCTCATCAACCGTCAGAACCTCGAACTCCTCCCTTATCCTCTGCGCCAGTGGATGCTTGCTCGATCTATGCAGCACAGCAAGTATCGGCCTGTCCGAATCAAGCACCTCCTCCACGGCCCGGACGAAGTTCTCCGACTTGAGCTCCATGGGCCCTACCTCATCTATAACCACAAGATCACAACTAAGGGCATCCCTGATTGCCTCTGCACCTATACCGTCAAGGTCCTCAAGGTTCACATGATATTTCCCCAGCTTCGGGCCGGTGCATTTGACATGGCTTAGGATACCTTTCCTGCCTGTATCTATATCCTCTATCGAAAACCCCTGGCGCTTGCCGTCCACACGCATCTCTGCGGCCCGGATGCCACAGGCTTTTAGATCAAGTTTCTCCACAACCCTTGCCACTATCGTTGATTTCCCCACACCGGGCTTTCCTGTTACCGCTATTCGAAGCATCTGGAATCTCTCCTATATGGAAAAGATGGGGCGGGTGATATTTAAGTTGAATTGGTTTCGGTCTTTCCCTTTACCTGATTCCTGTACACTCTGATGTTTAGATTTGATTCAGGATTTATCGCTTTACAGCCCTGACAACCACAAAAGAGCCCATTCCATGACCTGGGAGCACAGGCTCGATATTCTTTATGTCCTTCAGATCCCTGAAGATGGTCTGGGTGAAAAAAAAATCATCAAAACCTGAAATTTTGAGCAGGGACACGACCTCATCCATAGAATAGAAATTGGCAAGGCTATAGAACACATTTTTCTTTCTTTTTTCCGTATATGACCTCCCCACAGGGCTGTTCTTATCTATAAACCCTATGATAAAGGAACCACTCGGCATCAGGATCCTGTTCACCTCCCTGAATGCAGATTCAATGTCATCAAGGAAACAGATGGTTGTGACCATCAGTGCAAGGTCGAAACTGGAATCTGCAAAAGGGAGTTTTTCAGCCACACCATAGACCACTTCAATACCCCTTTTGTGGGCGATATCCAACATCCTGGGCGAGGGGTCAACACCTAAAAGAATACCCAATGGAGCTGCAAACCTGCCGCTTCCAACACCGATCTCGAGTCCTCTTGCATGTGATGGTATATTGGCATTCAGTGCCTTAAGCTCTGATTCATAGACCGGCCTGTTCTCCTCGAACCAGTTTTCGTATCTTGATGTGTACCTTTCAAAGATTTCAATCCTTGGCATGGGAGGCATCCAACCTTGTAATTAAGTAAGAAATCAGCTGGGCAAACTTTTTAGCTGAATTTTTAATAAAATAATAATTGAAAGCCCAATTCATCAAGCTTTCCCTCCGTCTTGTTTATGTCGCAATCTGTGTCACAAGTTTGTCACAAGTTTGTCACAAGTTTGTCGCAAGTTTGTCGCAAGTTTGTCGCAATCTATATCGCGATACTGTGTCGTATTTTATTGTAAATTGTCGCAATCTATGTCGCGATACTATGTCGCAATTTATCGCGATACTGTGCCATCCTCTGTCTTAGACCTCATTGTACTTTGTTTCCCAGTACATAATAGGATTTTCTTGCCACTCCTTTTCGTCTGATAATACCAAGCGCTTCCATTTGCCGTAAATCCCGTTGCAATGTCCGCCTGTTAACTTCAGGGCATAATGCCTCCATATCTCGCATGTGCATTACGTCATTTTCGAGGACGAACTTTAATGCCTTCGCCTGCCACCCCCAAACCACAAGGCTGGGCGGAGCAGATCGGGACGAGGCACTCGGGCAAAGTGCATCAATTAAATAACTCCTAAATTATATTGCAGCCGGAGCCCCCTACCTGCAAACACCCACCCAAGCATCCTTCTCACTTCACTCCCAAAAACCGCAGGAATAATCGAAAAGCGCCCGCCAGCTCCCACACCACAAGGCTGGGCGGAGTTGATTGGGACGGGCACCCAGGCAGAGTGAAGGTGAGAGGGGGCAGCTCAAACAATGGGGAAAGAACGGATCTTTGACTCATCGGCAACAATTATATTGCTGCAATTCATGCAGTTGCCTTCTGTGGTACAGGATAGATGTGCTCCGTCTTTAGCAGGTGCGAAGCATAATTGAGCGCAGCTAAAACATCTTCATTCTCAAGCTGAGGATAGTTCTCTATGATCGTTTCATGTGACCAGTCGTTTCCCAGCAATTCAAGGATAAATTCCACTGAGAGACGTGTTCCCTTAATGATGGGTTTCCCACCTAAAATAGTGTGGTCAATAACGATCCTGTCATTATATTTCATTATGATCTACTTAATATTAAAAGTCATATTTTATTTAAACATAGCCCAAAAAGCGCCGAAAGAATAGAAAAGCGCCTGCCACCTTCCCATCTGCACACCTTCATATGCGTGCACAGATGGTTCGAATCCGGCCACTCTTCGCCCCTGTGACATCAACTCATGAAACATCCGGTTTTTTTGAAACTGCCTGTGTCATTAGCAAGAAAAGCCATACTGGAATATAGGTAATATTATCATCCTTTTTCAGCAAGTCTTTTGTCACAACTATGCCTTGCGTCTTGAATGTTTCACAAAAATTTACCAGACCTTTGAGATCATTTTTCTCAATATTATTTGTGTACTTTACTTCTATGGGAATTGTTCTGTTATTTGAAGTAAATACTATATCCACTTCATTTTTGGCTTTATCCTGCCAGTAGAATATTTTAGGGAACAACTCTTTCTTTTTTAGGGAAAGCACATGAGAAAAAACAAGGTTTTCCACGATCTTTGATTTTTCGAGTTCATTTATCTCTTTTAAAAGCAGAGAATTACGTAGACCGCAATCAATGAAGAAGAGTTTCTTTTCCTTTCGTGTTGATATAACCTGTTTTTTTGAATATATGTAAGCAGTATAAACAAGGAAGCATTCTTCAAGATATGAAATATAATTTTTAACAGTATCCACTTTTATGCTGAGATTTTCTGCAAATCCTGAATAATTCATCCTCTGGGACATGAAATCCGAAAGCAGATCTGTCAAGTCACTTAAGATCCTTGGCTCTTTAATATCCTTTAGATCCAGAATATCCCTGTTTATTGTCAGCGTTTTATAAAGCTTCAAAACGTCATACACACTCTCCGTATCATCCATGTCAAAAACTTCAGGGAAACCGCCTTTGAGGATATAATCATCCAATTTTATGAGCAAATCCTGCTTTTCCAAAATCAGGTCGTCATATGCTTTTTTGATGTCATCGAAATTATGGATGTCTGCATCTACCTGCCTGCCGGTTATTTCCGAAAATGTTAATGGTAAGATCAAGTGAAAATTAATTCGCCCAAGTAAACTTTCCCCACTGCCTTTTAAGATTCGAAGCGATGAAGAACCTGAGACTATGAACTTGATCTTAAGCCCCATATCCTGCCAGTATTTGATGATATTTCCCCAATCATCAAGCTTATGTATCTCATCCAGAAAGATATACACAGTGTCCGTTAAACTATCTACAGGTTCCCTGACCATCATGCTGGAATACTCCATCAGCATTTCATCAAATCCATTTTGCAATGCCAGCCTGATCTTTGGATTGTCAAAAGATATGAACAATATGTTTCGTTCATCTACGCCACTATTGAGCAAATGATCGATCATCCCGTACATAAGGGTTGTTTTTCCAGCGCGTCTTGGTCCTAACAGACATGTTATTTTATTGCTTGCAAGTTCCTGCGTCAGATATTCGAAATCCTGCCTACCAATTGCACCCAGTCTGGATTCACTGATACGTTTGGTTTTCCACCAGGCGTTCTGTATTATTATCTCTTCCAACATCATTCCATTAGATGGTGTGTATTGTATAACAATCTTTCCGTTGTGGAGTAAAAGATTATTACACATTTCTCCGATTCAAAGGAAATGTATCTGACATCAAAAATCGAGTCAGTGAAACAGAGCCCCACACCTACAAATACCCACCCAAGCACCCATCTCCACTTAACACCC
>JAUWBW010000194.1 GCA_030609665.1 Methanosarcinaceae archaeon
CCGTCTATCTCAAGCCTGAGGTCGTAGTGGTGGTGTGATGCGTTGTGGGATTGGATTACGAATATTTGGGGCATGGGTGGGGTGGTTAGTCCAACTTATTTGTGTCAGCAATGATGACACATTTTCATTTCCGCTTAAATAACAGCCAGTTCCTGTTCTCTTTCTGCCCACCGAGTTTTGTCTTGATGAGCGCATACCTGCCCTGCATTTTGTTGCCGGACAGTTCGAACAGTATCTTCTCGTTCTCCCTGGTGTCTTCGACCACAAGCTCGCTCCGATCCCAGATCGTCACTGTCCCTGCGCCGTATTGTTTTTGTGGTATCTTGCTTTCGAAGTCTGCGTATTCGATTGAGTTATGATGTATCGGGTAATCTTTTATCATACCGATACCGATAAATAATAGTGAGGCCATATCGGATATGTTCAATTATGGCCGATACCGATAACTTGTTGATTAGAAAAGATGTTCTTGCACGTATTGATGAAAAGATGAAAAGACTCAACTTAATGCGCCCACTTTCAGCAGATGCTGTGAACAGGTTGCATGAGGAGATGAGGCTGTTGCATACATATCATTCCAATGCGATAGAGGGGAATACACTTACATTGCCGGAAACAAAACTTGTGCTTGAAGAAGGAATTACAGTTAGTAAAAAGCCGTTGCGTGATTATTTTGAAGCCGCCAATAGCGCAAAGGCATTCGATCTGGTGGAGGATATTGCAAAGAAAAAAATACAAATTGATCATGTTACGATCCAGCGAATCCATGAGGTTGTGACTGCAGGTATACTTGAGGATGCGGGAAGATACCGTACCAGAAATGTGAGGATTACCGGTGCATCAAAGACTCCGCCTGACTGGTCTAAGTTGGTAGGGCTGATGGATGACCTGATTCGTGAAGTGGTACAAAGTGAGATGGGGGCGGTCCAAACGGCTGCTATTCTTCACCATAGGTTCGTTGAGATCCACCCATTCATTGATGGTAATGGCAGGGTTGCACGTCTTCTTATGAACCTGTACCTCATAGCAAATGGTTATCCTCCAATTGTGCTCAAGGCGACGGAGAGGGAAAAGTATTACAGATGTTTAAGGGCAGCAGATTCGGGACATCCTGCCAGATTCATTGATCTTATTGCAAAGGCTGTTGATGAGAGCCTTACCCTGTACCTCTCTATCTGCGGGGGTGCTGATGAACTGGTGCCGCTCAGTGTTCTGGCTCAAGAAACAAAATATTCACAAGAATACCTAAGTCTTCGAGCAAGACAGGGATTGCTGGATGCAGTGAAGATCGGAAGAACCTGGCATGCTACGAAGCACGCAATCGAGAGATACATGTCTGAACATGCAAACGCATAATGATCGGTTAATTAAGTAACCACATACGGTTTTCCTAATGGATGAACGATTAAAAAACAATCATTTCCGCTTAAAGAACAACCAGTTCCTGTTCTTCTTTCCGCCACCGATTTTTGTCTTGATGAGCGCATACCTGCCCTGCATTTTGTTGCCGGACAGTTCGAACAGTATCTTTTCATTCTCCCTGAGGTCTTCAACCACAAGCCCGCCCCGATCCCAGATCGTCACTGTTCCTGCGCCATATTGTCCTTGTGGTATCTCGCCCTCGAAGTCTGCGTATTCAAGCGGGTTGCACGTTATTAATGATAGTGTTAAAACGTCTTTTATACCTATTATGATAGTAAAAACTATATACATTATTACTAATATGATAGTAATAACTAAAAAAGGCGCATATTATCATGGTATATGAACAAAGCATTATCGAGAGAAACCCGTGGTGGGTCACGGGTAAAGTGCCTGAAGCACTGCATGGCATTCGGCGCACAGAATATCTTGAAAATATAGACAGGTGGCTCAAAGACCGGAAGATACTTGCAGTTCTTGGCATCCGAAGAAGCGGCAAGTCTACACTTTTGTATCAGTCGATAAGCCAACTTCTCGCTTCGGGTGTAAATCCCAGAAATATATTTTACATAAATGCAGATGACTTGCGTAAACCTGCAAGAGAGAACCTTGAGCGTGCGTTGGATTTTTGCCAGCAGAAGAATATGATCTCGCTTAAAGATGAAAAGACCTATGTTTTCATTGATGAGATACAGAATGTCAGGGAATGGCAGTTGCTCTTGAAAAAGTACTATGATCTGAAATATGCCTCAAAATTCGTTGTGTCCGGGTCATCATCCAGCCTGATCTATAAGGATTCATCCGAAAGCCTTGTTGGAAGAATAGATTTCCTTGACGTGTTTCCACTCATGTTCAGGGAATTTTTGCAATTCAATGATGTAAGTGTGCCTGAAGTAAAACTCGATCTTCCGTCATTAAAAGATGCCTACTATGAACTTTTGTTAAAACAGAACGAGATACTGGGTTATCTTGCACAGTATCTCAAAGTGGGAGGCTTTCCCGAATGGTTCGAGATAAAGAATGAAGATATGTGGTTCAAGATATTATCCGAGGAATACACAAGCCTTCTTTTGTACAGGGATATTGTGAAGGTATTCAATATACGCGACCCCATTCTTCTTGAATCTCTTTTCAAGTTCGTAGCCTCCCATTCGGGAGAACGGTTCAGTTATCTTGGGATAGCAAAGGAGATAAGTGCCGATAAAGAAACATCAAAACAGTATTTGTATCACCTTGCCAATTCGCGTATGATATACCTGTCAGGCTATTACACCAAGAGCAAAAAAGCGGCCGAGAGAAAGGAAAAGAAGATATATTTCTGCGATATTGGACTTAAGAACTCTTTTGTAAGGGAGCAGGATATTGGTTTTGATGCGGAAAATGCAGCATTCCTGCATTGCATTAAAGGAGTTTCACAAGATATGTTCGGAAAGGTGTTTTACTGGTTTGACAAAAACAGGTATGAGACTGATATCATAATGAGTTGTAAGTCAAAAGCAGTCCCTATAGAGGTAAAATATGGGGAGAGGGAATCGTTCGATGCAAGAGACCTCAAAGGTCTGATAGGGTTTTGCAAGAAATTCGATAACAACCATGCATTTGTTGTTACAAGATCAATGCTGGATGAGAAAAATATTGACGATATCCGAGTTACATTCATTCCATTATGGCTATTTCTGCTCGCATTTTGATATGATCCCATCAAACACCTATATCATAGATACTTGAGATCAGATCCAAGATGATCTACGTGTTTTTTGTCACTCTTCCTGCCATTGACAGCGCGCCTGGTGGTTGGCAATACAATCCGTATAGTTTTTTTTGGTGATTGGAATGCTTTTTAAGATGTATAAGCAGCAGACCCCCTCATATCCTCTTAAACAACAACCAGTTCCTGTTTTTCTTCTGCCCACCGAATTTGGTCTTGATGAGCGCATACCTGCCCTGCATTTTGTTGCCTGACAGTTCGAACAGTATCTTTTCGTTCTCCCTGAGGTCTTCGACCACAAGCCCGCCCCGATCCCAGATCGTCACTGTTCCTGCGCCGTAGTGCCCCTGTGGTATCTCGCCCTCGAAGTCTGCGTATTCGAGCGGGTGGTCTTCTGTCTGGATCGCGAGCCGCTTGATGCCGGGTTCTGTGGGCGGTGTTTTTGGGAGCGCGAAACTTTTGAGGACACCGTCTATCTCAAGCCTGAGGTCGTAGTGGTGGTGTGATGCGTTGTGTTCTTGGATGACGAATGTTTGGGGCATGGGTG
>JAUWBW010000078.1 GCA_030609665.1 Methanosarcinaceae archaeon
CTCGTCTGCCCCGTCCAACATGTCCACCCCGTCCACTTCTTTTCCCATCCCCCACGCTTTCATAATCTCCAAAAACGCATCATCAACTGCAAAAACATCATCCCTCACATCGAATCCTTTGGCTTTGAGTTTCCTCATAAGGGCGGTTATCGCAGGAACATCTGATTCCACAGATGCCAAATATTCTTGTGGTGTGCCTACAAACTCGACCCTGCCATTGTTCATGGAAACGATCCTGTCTGCAAGCGGCAGAATCTCTTCTATTCGCTGAGTGACGTATATGATGGTCTTTCCGCCTTGATGGAGTTGTTGGATGGTGTCCAGCACATTGCCCCTTGATTCGGGGTCGAGCATGGACGTAACCTCGTCAAGAACAATGCATTCGGGTTCCATAGCGAGCACGCCTGCAATTGCAGCGCGCTGCATTTGACCGCCGCTCAGTGCTTTTGGTGCATGGGTTTTGTATTCCAAGAGCCCGACCTCGCGGAGTGACCTGTCTACCCGTTTCCGAATCTCATTTGGAGGCAGTGTCAGGTTCTCGGGACCGAATGCAATATCCTCTTCGAGGGTCGTGCCCACGAACTGGGTCTGGGGATTTTGGAACACCATTCCGACAGTCTGTCGGATATTCCAGACACCGGATCTGTCTTTTGTATCCATTCCAAACACGGAAACCGAACCTTCTGTGGGGGTGAGGAGTGCGTTTAGGTGGCGGACAAGTGTGGTTTTTCCGCATCCGTTCTTGCCGATAAGTGCTACAAATTCACCCTTTTCGATGGACATATCCACGCCATCAAGTGCGAGGGTTCCATCGGGATATCGGTAACTTAAGTTATTGATATGGATCATACTGTTGTGGTCAAATCTTAAATCTCGTATTTTGATGCGATGTATGCACCCGCTATTATCTTCATAAAGTCCCCGATCAAGAAAGGAAGCATTCCTGCAGCAATAGCCTGCATGATAGTCAACTTCGCAACGATTGCCAGTTGTGCCACACCAAGCAGGTATATCACACCAAGCCCGACAGTCATGAAAACAGCATTTAGCAGGGGATTGGAGGTTTGCTTACGCTCTGCCAGGAAACCGACAACAAACGCCGCCGCCACAAAACCGATCAAATATCCGCCTGTGGGTCCAAAAAGCACTCCAAACCCTGAAGCACCGCCTGCAAATACCGGAAGTCCGACGATCCCAAGAAGCACATACACAAGCATGCTTATTGTCCCCCATTTGCTTTTGAGCATGATGCCTGCCAGAAGTACGAACAGTACCTGCAATGTGAGTGGGACCGGTCCGATCGGGATTGGTATTTTTATATACGCGCCAACGGCTGTCATTGCCGCAAAAAGCGAGGCAAAGACCATTTTTCTTAAATTCGGTGCATTGGCGGTGGAACTAAAACCTGCATTGTTAACCATGGTCGCTTGAATGGTTGACATTATTCTTAAATCTTACTGCCCACACCCAGCATGTATACAGGGTTTTTGAAAATTAACGAGGAATTCAAATCCTCTAACGAAAGAAAAGAAAAAGAAGTACCGGATTGATGTTATCCGGCAAATTATAGTTTTGATTCGATTTGACTTATTTAGAAGTCCATGTCTGCCTGATCAGGCATGTCACCCATAGCACCACCGGGTCCGCCCGGACTTGCTGCTACTACATCGTCAATTCTCAGGATCATAACTGCTGCTTCTGTGGCTGCATTGATCGCCTGGGTCTTGATTCGAAGTGGTTCAACGACATTGTTCTCCCACATGTCGATCACTTCGCCTGTGTAGACATTGAGCCCTACGTTCTTGTTACCCTGCTCATGCTGGGAACGAAGTTCTACCAACTTGTCAATCGGGTCAAGTCCTGCATTCTCTGCAAGTGTCTGTGGGATAATCTCAAGTGCTTCTGCAAACTTACCTACAGCAAGCTGCTCCCTGCCTTTGAGTGTTGCAGCATATTCCCTTAGTCGAAGTGCAAGTTCGATCTCGGGTGAACCGCCACCAACAACGATCTTCTCGTCTTCAAGAGCAACACCAACAACCCTGAGGGCATCATGAAGTGCACGCTCAAGTCCTGCAACAACTTGATCAGTGCCGCCGCGCAGGATAATTGTTATGGCTTTTTGGGTCCTGCATTTGGTAACAAACATCATCATTGTACCACCTATATCAGTCTCCTCCACAAGTCCTGCATTACCAAGATCAGAATCCATTATCTCATCAAGATTCTGGATGATATTGGCACCGGTTGCCCTGGAAAGTTTCTCCAGATCGCTTTTCTTAACTCTTCTGAGTGCAAGGATGCCGGCTTTTGAAAGATAATGCTGTGCAAGGTCATCAATACCTTTTTGGCAGAATACCGCAGTTGCACCACTTTTTATAACTTTATCAACAGCTTCCTTAAGCATTTTCTCTTCCTGGTCAAGGAACATCTGCATCTGGTCAGGTGATGTGATCTTGATCTCAGCGTTCGTCTCGGTCTTCTTGTGCTCGATTGGAGTGCTAAGGATCAGTACTTTTGCGTTTTCCACTGACTCGGGCATGTTTGGATGTACTTTCTCCCTGTCGATAACGACACCATTGACCAACTTTGAATCCTGTATGCTTCCACCGGTCTGCTTCTCGATCTTTATGTCATCCACATCGACAGTTATGCCGGAATCTGTCTTTTCGGCGATTGCTGTTACCGCATTCACCGCAAGTTCGGACAGGCTTTCCTTATATGCTTCCGCACCTTTTCCTGTGATCGCAGTCGCTGCGATCTTTTTAAGTGCTTCAGTATCATCAGTGGAAACTTTGATCGTTATAGTATCAAGGATCTCTGCGGATTTTTTTGCAGCATTCCTATAACCGGCAGCGATGAGTGTTGGATGTACACCTTTTGTAATGAGTTCCTCTGCCATTGCCAGAAGTTCACCTGCAAGGACAGCTGCGGTTGTGGTACCATCCCCAACTTCGTCATCCTGTGTTTTTGAAACCTCGACGATCATCTTTGCAGCCGGATGTTCAATGTCCATCTCTTTAAGAATGGTTGCACCATCGTTTGTGATGACTACATCTCCCATTGAATCTACGAGCATCTTGTCCATACCTTTTGGACCAAGTGTTGTGCGCACTGCGCTTGCAACCGCTTTTGCTGCTAATATATTATTACTCTGGGCATCCCTGCCGCGTGTTCTCTGGCTTCCTTCTGCCATGATAAAGATTGGCTGTCCAGCCATTTGTCCTGCCAAATTATAACCTCCTTATTACAATTAGTGAATTATGATATTGATCTAAAATCCAATCCAAAATATGATTGTCATTTTTCTCGATAGTGTACAGTCTGTGTACGCTGTGGTCAATCTAAATGCAAGCACTTCTATATAAGTGTAATCGGTGGAGAGGGTTTTGGGTGGGGAGGACTATAATTGTAAATTCGTGGTATTATACGGTTTTTAAAACAGAGATGTTGAGTTGTGAATTATTCTATTTTGGATTCGATGACTTTCATAATTAGCCTTCGGCTTCCCCTGATAAGATTTGCCATACTTTTTTGCAGTCTTTTCCAGATAAATATTGGCTATGGGAAGTAACGAAATCCCACTCACCATCTTCCAAACCGTTTAAGTATTGACGCGCAGTTGCAACATTCCTATTTTCAACCTCTTGTTTAAACTTACTCCCAAGTTTCTCTGCAAAACTTCTTGGAACAGAATTCATGCGCATAAGAACAGATTCTTCACTTTTTACACCATGATAAAGCATAGCTGGCATTAAATTCAATTGTCTTTTATCCCCATCAGATAAAGTGTCAAAGTTAATATCACTGATTCTACTTAAAGCTGATAAACCCCATGTTCCACCATTAGCCAGTTTTCCGTATATCTCTTTATAAACTTTGGATATTTCATTCGATCCACTTCCATCAAAAAATCGAACTGCAATTTCTTGAATCGTTTCACCCTCGATCCATGCTTGCGCTATATCTGCCGTACGAGTCTGCTTTCTACCTTGCTCCTCATCGTGGGTGAAATTCAACTGATCAATTTTAAACAAAACACTAAATAAATCGGGAAGTTTGCTCGCAGACGAACCAAATAGACTGTCAGGCATCCAGTCAGATGTAGTTAATTTATATTCAAGCTGACTAATTTCTTTCATTGCCGTTTTAATAGACTCAACAGAAAATCCAGTCATATCTGCTCTTGCCACATTTCCCATATTTTTTGCGATATTTTCAGTGTATTTCTTTGTGGTTTCAAGTAACTGTTCAGACAGACGTGGGTTTATGCTTTTTAATTCACTATATCCAAAAGTATTCGAGAGCATTCGGTCCATTTCATTTAAAGTTGCTTGTAATTCTTTTTTCTCATTCAACAAATGAGCAATATAACAACGGAAATCTTCCCACTGCGGAGCGTACATCATACTTTCCAAGTCATTTAGCTTTCCGCTCTCCTCCAACGACTTCAATATAGCAATCAAACGAGAAGTTAAATCCCCCGTGCTTTCTTTAACATAGTCTATTAATTCTCTTTCCTTTTCTGCAGTATCACAAGCGATGCCTACAACTCCGACATTATCTTGTCCAACTCTGCCCGCCCGACCCGCTAAATTCCAGAATTCTCTGTATGTCATTTTTTTACCGTATGGATACTCTATACTTTGTAAAAATACCGAAGATACGGGAAAATTAATACCTTGGGCAATGGTTGTAGTAGCACATAGAACCTTTAATGCTTCCTCCTCAACAAGCCATTCCATTAAAGATTTTATTTCTTCAGACAGACCACTGTGATGAATACCAATACCTTTATTGAGCATTTCAATCAATTCAAATTCTGGACTGACTTCCACTTTTAAATAGTCCTGTACCAATTGTATTTGAGGAGGTATCTTTTTCAAGTCGTCCATATTATTACTGAGAACTCGTGCCAAACTCCATGCATTGGGTTTAGTTTTTGCGATAACAATACTTGTGCCCCGACTAGCGAAAACTTTGCCGCACCCTGCAACAATTTTGGATAAATTGGCAGAGCTTTGAGGGACTCGAATCGGCCTTGTTTCACCCACCTGGTGATTTCCTTTTAAGTGTATTGTATTAGGATTTGTAATTAATGTTTTATAATTAATTGTCCAGTCACTCCCATCTTTCTGTTTTTTCACAAGACCGACTATTCGCTCGTTGGGTTGCCAAGGGCTTGTGCTTAAGCTGATTGCTAAGCCGGCATCACGATCATGTGCTAACCAGCGTGAAAGTGTTTTGGCATTTCCCACATAAGGCATCAGCAATAAAAAATTTGCTTGAGCTTGATAATGCTGCTTCACTGTAGCAAGCAACAATTCAATGCGTAAACCTCTGTTTTCATCTTCAATATTATGAGCTTCATCCATAACCAGCAGAGACAAGGGACGATCTATTTTATGATTTCTAAGAACCAACTGCATTTTTTCAGGTGTTGCTACCAAAATATCAAAGCTCTCTGCATCAATAAGCAAATCTTCTTCTAAAACATCGATTTCAATTGCGCCGCTTAATTTTTCTACTTTGATTCCAATAGGGGAGAAATCCTTACGCATGCGTCGAGTGATTTGTGCCACTAAAGCCTTTGTGGGGGCAATATAGGCAATCCATCCTTTCGTTTCACCAAAATTGTTAACAGCCTGCAATATTTTGAATTGGGCAAGTAATGTTTTTCCACCTGATGTGGGCATATCAACAACAATTGCCGTTTTAGCAGGGTCTAACAATCCCAATTCTTTAACGGCGATTTTTTGAGGTGGTAATAATTCCAAAAGAGGTTTCGCCTGATTTGTCAGATTTTTTATGAATTTAGTGGCTTTTGAATTAATAGTACGGGCAATCCACCAAATTGAACCATTAACCATTTGTTCTGCTGAAGCATGCAACCACCGCAATAATATTTCCAACTGTGCATCACCAGCATCACCAGAAATCTTGATAGCCAGTTTAAAGTGCCTGCCTAACTGAGATTTGATGTCCGCAGGTTCACCTTGAAGTGTATATAAGGATAAAAGTTCGGTTGCTTTCGCCCAGTGATAAAGCGACATCAAACGCATTGATTTGGCTTGACTTTCATTATTAGAATCTGTTTTCAAATAATCATTTTCGTATTGGTCCTGTTCATCTCTTAATACAGAGATGGCTGTAGTAATATTAGTTAAATCCTGCCATGAATTTTTTCTAAATAAACTCACCCAGCAATCAAATAAACGAAATAATATACGTTGATCCCATTCTGTTATCTGATCGGGTGACAGATTGTCAATCTTCCCTGAAAAATCATCATAAATATGTTTTAAGTCCGTCCAACAATCACCACAATAAGCCAGTGCTGACAAATGCAATAAATGAAATATAAATTTCAACTCATCATTTTCAGGAAGTTCTAATACTCTATATAGTTCAAAAGCTCTGCGCGACCCTGCTAAAAACTGGTCTTGTAGCTCGTCATTATCCGTATGATTAATAAAATCGTGCATTCCTTCAATTGCAACCATTTCATACGCCATCGCCAATCGTCTTAAGGCATCTTCATCATTAAAAGAATCATCTAAATGCAATACCAATTGTTCGCCAACGGCATTCTCTACTAATTTTGCTTTGGAAAATTGCAATATGGATTGGCGATTTTTTTCATTACCAACGGCCAGTACCGCCCAATGGGTGTCGATCTTTTGTAAGGTTTCATGTGTAATCATGACTTGGCCCCCTTAGATAACACGACAGCATGAAGTTTTTGTATTCCACCATTTTTGGGTAAATACAGAGCAACAAGAGAAACTCTATTTTCCCCATGTACTTCCAGATGTTTTTTCAAATAATCCCAATCGTTTATCTTTGCGTCAACATCACGCACCAATACACCAAAAATATAAAAATTCTGATTGTTCTTCAGATAGGCCATACATGCTTTTTGATATTCTGTTGTGCTCTTCACACGATGAAATAAATATTGAACCAGTACCCACCTTCCATCATGATCGTGACATAACTTTTTTAACTGCGCATTGAGTCCATCGCCTTTTTTTGATGTAACTTGTGGGGGATATTTCTGTTCAGCGGATGTTTTGACCTCACCAAATGCAAACTCCCCCTGATGAAAACCAACAATGTCTGCGCCTGTTAGACTTGAATTTGGATTTTTGAGATCACGATTATTTGACCAAGGGAAATCACATGAAAAATGAGCCGTTAGATAAGCTTCGGCAAACCCCTCACCCACCTGCCAGTCTCTGATCTTTGGCAAAATGGTTTTAATTGGACTAAAACCTGTGTCACCCAAAGAAAGTATATAATTTTCAAAATCCTCCTGCCCACGGGCATCAAAACAAATATCAGCAACAATTTGAGCAGATTGATTAAGGTCTTCTTCACTGTAAGATACACCTTGTATGCACATACCATTATGGGTTTCTTGATAATTTGCTTTCCCAGTAGGTAAAATATCATTCATGCAACTGGCTCCTTGTTATATTGTATCCGTTCTTCACCACTCATTAATTTAGGGAGTAAGGTGTCTCGGATTACCTAATTAGACGATTTGCTCATCATTGTTAATTTTATGTATTTAAATTGACAAATCGTAGTGCCCATGTTTTCTAATTTTTATTCAGTTGGAACAAGCAACATTTAACAAGATAAGTCTTTCCGTTTGATGCGGCCCATTGTTATTGCTTTACTTTCAGCAATAGCAATAAATTTTTCCAAAAAATCTTAAGCAAATGTTTTTTAAATCGATAAATATAAACAACCATGAATAAAAGTTACATTTCAGATAATGTTTTCAGAAGATTACGATTCTCTTCAACATATTCTAATAAAAATAACCTTTCATTAGGAGATAACATTTCCAAAGATTTTAATTTTTTGAATAAGTAAATTCGTTCCATCATTTTTTTTAACATAAATGCCCATCCTTAAATTGAATTGTTACATCTCCTCTTTAACAACGCGCACATTTCTCAAATCGTAATCTAATGCCCTAATTCTCCAACTTTCTGCATATTTTTTGACGGAGTTTCGCCTGTCGAGCAAAATCAACCCCTCTACTGATTGTGTTTTCACTATGGAATGTTT
>JAUWBW010000071.1 GCA_030609665.1 Methanosarcinaceae archaeon
TCGTCGTAATATTCCAGTGAAACCTTATTTTTGGATTTCTGTTCAGTTATCCACTGTTTTGCCGCTTTTTCAGAATACGAACCCTTTGGTCCGAGTACGCCCATGTTCATAAGCGCTTAAATGGTCGGCTATTTAAAATAAGTTGTGATAATGGAATGGGAAATTGCATCATAGTTTTGGCATCATCCGTCACTATAATTTATTAATAAGAATATCTCTTTTAGCACTTCGTTACGATTTTGAAAAACTGTATTACGAATACGGCTAAATACCGCACACATATAGCCGCATACATACATTGTAAATCTAAAAAAGGTGTTTCTAAAAATGCACATCCCTGACGGTTTAATCCCTTTCCCACAGTATATCATCTATTGAAGGCATACTTGCTCGCACTGGTAATAATTGCGAATTTAAATCCTGTTTATGCATTTTTTAGATTCATCGCAATACTGCCGTTTGGGCTTGGTATCGCAGTGCTTCAGCCATTTATCAGGCAGCCGTTCATTGAATCGTTTACGCTTTATCCTGTTTCGCTGCCATTTGGTTTGACCGTTACTTATGAGGGATTGAATTTTGGGATTTCGCTTATGGCAAAATTCACGGTCTGTGCCACAGCCATTATTTTACTTTCATCGACTACGCAGATGAAAGATATGGTATTGTCTACAAGGCGTCTTGGTGTCCCGAAAGAGTTTACCCTGCTTTTGACAATGATGGTCAGGTACCTTTTCGTTTTTTGGAATGTATTAAAGCGGATACGGATTGCGCAAAAGACTCGCCTGTTCAATATGTGGAATAAAAAAGTATCTCGAAAATGGACAGTTGAACAGATAGGACATTCTATAAGTTCGCTGTCCATTCGTTCCTATGAGCAGGGCGAACGTACCTATATCAGTATCCTTTGCCGTGGGTATGGCGGAAGTCAGCAGGTGTATGTTGATAGGAGGGCACTTGGGGGATGGATTATATGTTTTTTGGATTGACGTGTGGGGCAATTTTAGGGATTCATCTCTTTGTTTGAGCTGAATGAAATGAACCCAATAAGAAAAGAAAAGCGAACGGGTAATAGAATATTGGGGTGGAAGTGGGGGTGGTACGTAAAAGAATCCCGTCCGCTAATTGTATATACACTTCATTGACTTATATAACTGTTGCTCTATATATAGGGGTGGTTACCAAGGTGGTTACCAACTCCTACCCAAATCCATTGGTATTTTTCATTTCAACAACCACCTAAGTCAGATACGCAACTGAAGCAAGATTCATTTTTTTGTTGCTCTTGCAATAAGGGGTATATACGAACCGCAGATGGATGCGGATATGCTCCGCCTTGGTTTCACTGCCTGCGAACAGCGCGCTCGGCAGATTCGATGCACATGTTTTCTTTTCCATCCATGAAGATGCGTATGATTCCTCCAGATTCGGAAACAGTGACTGCTATCGCTACAGTGTCCCTTGTAATTGCGGCGGCGGAGACGTGGCGTCCGCCAAGTCCCTTATCGAGAGCAATATCCTTTGCATCAACATCAAGGTATCTGCCGGCAGATTCGATGATGCCCTCTTCTGATACAATAAAGACGCCATCAAGTTGGGCAAACTCTTTAATGGATTCCCAATTTTGTTTGTTTAGGATATCCCGATCCTCTTTTGCATGTCCAGCGTAGGGGTTTAAAATAATCTGGTGTGATCGCTTCATCACTTCATCTTTATCACCCACAATAAATGCATTGCCAACCTGTTTTCCTTCACGTCCGGTTGTAGCGACATCAAAAGCAATTGTGAGCACTGCTCTCATGACATCGGGGGGCACCCTCTCTTCGCACTCCTGCATTGTTCTAACCAAAGGATTATCACTAAGATCATGTATCACAATGGCACTGGAATCCTTTGTAACGTCAATTCCAACAACAATGCCAGACTTCAATTGTCCAAGCATCTGTTCTATCGCTGCTGTATTCTCCACATGTTCGATCTTTGTAGTAGTTTCCCGGCTGATCAGAGCAGAAAATTCTTTCGCCTGCCGTTCTTTATCGATACCCGATGAAACCAAGTTGTCTATCACACTCTTTGATTTGACAGATGCAAAATAGATCGGAATGCTTGTGGTAATCCCATCAAACCGAATATCTCCAGATACCACTATCGCAGAAGCCTTTACTTTTTCAGCTAAACGTATTGCTGACCTTACAACTATATCGGTGGTATCCATTGCATCCCCTGATGACACTGAACTATTTGTACCATTAATGTCTATGATTTAGTAACCATTAATGTGTACTATTCATAATTGTACTCCATCATAAATATAAATATAGGTCAAACGATCAAAAATCGCGAATGAAAATTGTATTAATCAAAGCATCGATCAAGAGGTAAATGCATGACAAGAACTTTTGTCGCAGTAGATTTTCCACAGGATTATGTGGGAAAGATTGCTCAAATCCAGTCAAAACTCAAAGATTTCAATATCAAATTTGTTGACCCGAATCTGGTTCACATCACACTGAAATTCTTGGGGGATGTAAACGAGAACCAGATCGAACAGATTGCAGGGGCGTTAGATGGGATAAACATCCCGTCCTTTGAAGCAAAGATCGAGAATGTCGGTGTATTCCCAAAGCCCAAATATGTAAAAGTAATATGGCTTGGTGCAGAAGGCAACTTCGGAGAACTGCATGACAACGTTGAGTCCGCACTTAAACCGTTCAAGTTCAAAAAAGACAGACATGGTTACACTGCCCACGCAACACTTGCCCGTGTGAAATATATATCAAATGAAGAGAAGGAAGCATTCCTCAAGGTTCTTTATGAACTAAAGGACATAGAGATCGGCACATTCCATGTAGATGCAATCAAACTCAAGAAAAGCACACTGACCCCAGAGGGTCCAATATATGAAACTTTGCATGAAGTTCGTTTAAGTGAGTAGCGTGTTACATTCATAACTAAATTTTTTTCTGCTCGATCTCGTACTCACCAAACCTACTTGAGCGCACTATCCTCTTATCATCTGTGATTATCAGGCACTCAACGCCATCAAGATCTTCGATCATATCAATCCCCGCATGTTCACCCAGCACGAAAACTGCTGTCGCAAGCGCGTCAGCATCCATCGCAGTATCTGTGATTACTGTAGCACTTATCAGTTCCTGAGATGAATATCCAGTTCTTGGGTCGGAAATGTGGGATACCTTTGCAGCATCACTGAAATAACGCTCATAGTTACCACTTGTTGCGACAGCCATGCCACTTAGGTGTATAATTGTGACTGCCTCATCACTCTTATCAGGATTCTGCAACCCGATGTTCCATGGCACACCCTGTTCGTTAAGACCAATGAACCGCCCGTCTCCCCCTGCATTCACAAAACCGCTTGTAATGCCATCGAGTTTGAGGGACTCAATTGCCTTATCCGCAGAATAACCCTTTGCGATCCCACCAAGTACAACACTCATATTTGGTCGAAGTGAGATGTTGCTACCCTCGATCGTAATACTGGAATAATTCACAAGTTTAAGGGTCTCATTTATCTCTTCAGGAGTAGGGGGCATGTATGTGCCACCCGGGCTATATTTGCTACTCCAAAGATCAAGTATTGGCTTGATCGTGACATCAAAGGCACCATCACTGATCCTTGAATAATATTTTGAACGGTCAAGTACGTATACAAAGTCCGGATCTGCGCCATCCAGATGTCCCTGGGTGTTTAGGATGCTGAGTTGACTGTCATTCCTATACGAACTCATGAGTCCCTCTACATGATATATCTCATCAAATGCCCGGTCTATGGATTCCAATGCATGTGTTTCATTGGCATCAAGGACTTCAATGGTAACAATTGTGTCCATTATGCTTCGGGATCTACTAAATGATTTTGTATCACTTGTAAGGTCATATTCATCGGCTTCTTGATCCAAACATCCAGCTGATAATAAGAATACCAGTGTAACTAGTATCAATCCGATAATTGTAACAGTTTTTGTTCTCATGTATATGTAGGGATATTATTAACACGCATTTCGTTTAACGTTCTGCGGACAGACGAAGTGCGAGGCGTGGCCCTATGTTCACTATTATTGGATGTCGCGTAGATCATTTTAGAAATCTCCCATCATCATTTGACGTTGGAAGTTTATGCACATTTTTCTCAAGCCAGCCTATCTTATTAACCTCTTTTGGATCAAATTCGCAGACATAGGGCTTAATATCCAAGAGTGGAGTACCATCAATAATATCCACATCTTGAACATGGAGTATATTTTCTTCAATTTTAATAAGACGCACTATCGAAATACCAATTGAATTCGGCCTACTTGGAGCTCTTGTTGCAAAAACTCCACGCATTTGATCATCCATAAACGGTTTCACTTTTAATGATGGTTTCTTAGATAAGTGGAAGTGGCACACCAAAATGATGTGAGAAAATTCTTTAACATCCTTTAAGCCTTCAGCATATTCCGGAAAGACCTCCACTTTTCCCTTAATACCTTTAGCGGCGGCAGGTTGTATGGGTGTTCCCTTAGGTTCTTTAAATGGAGAATGAATCATACCTATTGGCTTATACTTTATCTCATCCATAATTTTATCACCTTTCTAACAGCGATTTCTAATAACGTCCGCAGCTACCCGAAATTACCTTCGGCAACTTCGGGTATCCGCTGTTGTATGAAGTTGCATGGCGTGTCATTTAATTTACTTTAATGAATAGACTTTGCCTTCAAAACCATTTCGATATTTTTAGCAACTCGTTCATATACACAATATTTTGTATTATTTCGATTTGTACGTATATAAGAATTTCGAATATTACACATCTCAGAAAGAGGCGGTTACCAATTCATAAGTTCACTATTTAACATTAACTCTTTTCAACATCCATACTATATTGTTTGGTATTCATTCCCTATTTTAGAATTTATATTAAGAATGAATTTTAAGAAGAGACGAACATTGGAATTTAATGTAGATGGGGATATCTCATATGGACATAATTTTCAAAAATACTGAATGAGTAAAATTCGAAAGATATAAGTATTTGTGACCATTGACTTCTATAGAATTTAAAAATGAATTATTGATATATATAAAGGATGTATTATTATGAGTGACCATAGCACAAAAGGCGATACGGCGGCATCTAAAGATAGGTATCTCATCGTTGCCATTCATCAACTAATGGAAGAGTACGGCTGGAATGGAATCGAAGAAAATTTCGGCGTTGAATCTCATAACATGGTGTACATAAACTCTGAATCACACCTTGAGAGGATCGAAATTAAAGCGCATGTAATGGGAGTTTTCTTAAATGTGAATTTTTTGGGAGTCGCTACTGAAAAAGGAACGCTTGATAAAGCTCTGGATTTCAATACGCAGGAAATTCCGAAAAAGTTTGAAATCAACAAATATGTGTCACCGGATCTGAAGATACTGAATGAGCAGCGTTTAAGAAACACAATCGCTGTAGTTATTAAGAAACTTGAAATGGCGGCTGAATAATAGGTTTTACATTCGATGGTGTTAAACAGGAGAATAATGATGGTTTCAAAATCAAATATTAGTTTCATTGCATGTGTCATTACCGTTGTATTTGTATTATTGCTCATGGGTTTAGTGTCAACATATAATACACCGAACACATCGCTTCCATTAATGACGGGTATCGAATATGAACTACTTGGTTTGCTCAAGCTTGGTCTGACACTTATTGTTGTGTGTGGAGCATGCTTCCTGACATTCCTTACATTAATTGTACATCTTAGACTTATTAGAAATTAGTGAGGTGAACCATGTCAGCTAAGATGATAGAACGTTTTTCAGAAGCACAGATTGGAGCACATACCGTGTGCGCCCTCTCGATCATGATACTGTATATTACAGGAATTTCACTTATATTTCCCAGGGAACTCGGATGGATTCCGGAACTTATAGGTCTTTCAAAGATGATGTACATTCACCGGGTTGCCGGGGTTGCACTCATTGCATCAGCATTATATTATACAATTTATTTTGCACTCTATCTGGCATTTATCGATTTTTCGCCATTGAAGAATGTACTTCCTGGTCTCCATGACGGTAAGGCCGCTGTAAATGATATATTATATTCATTCCACATCGGAAAGCAACCCGAAGGATACCGCAAGTACAACTGGCTTGAAAAAGTCGATATTTTCAGTGTTGCGATCTTTGATGCTTTGATCATGGGAGTTACAGGAATTGTTATCTGGATACCATGGTTTTTCACATCAATTCTACCTAAATCGATAATACTTTCCCTGAAGTTTGTACACGGCAGTTTTGCGATACTGAGTTTAGCCGGTATTTTGCTGCATTTCTATGTGGTGCATCTCACACCAGCGCGCTTCCCGGTTGACAAGACAATGTTCACAGGATATATGGATGCGCATGAAGTCCAGCATGAATATACGCAATGGTATGATGAGGTTATGGAAGGTGATTCCAAATGAGTCATAAGAAAAATCCATTAAGAATCTTTGGGATAATACTTGCCATAGTTGCTTTGGTGTCCCTTATATATGTGTACCTGTGCATGTCATACACATACATCATGCACACGAACATACTTCTACCGATCATTGAGTGGCAGACTATTATAGACCCTGCAATTATAACACCGGATCTGACGAAATCGAATATAATGGATCATGAAGTTATCGCCACGATTGGTAAAGTCGGATTGAATATTGCAATGTTCCTTGTCTTGACACAGATCATTGCTATGGTGCTGGGCCTTATAAAACCAATGTTCAATTATTTCTCAAAGAGAAAACATCCTATGTACGACCCGGATAAGGCGGTTGATTATTAACAGGTGGTTTGAAAGATGAATGGATTAGTAATAAAAACAGCAGTTATTATTGTTATATTGATTCTCGGTGTCCATATGGGTAACTTGGGACACAGCGGGAATCAGGCCACTGCTCCGCACTATCTGAGCGATGGACGGTGGGACGATCTTCAATGTGGCGGCTGTCATGGAAATGCATACGATGACGTTGTAGCATCTTACCACGTACAGCGGGCAGGAGATTTCGAAGACAGTATGTACAATGGCATGTCGTACCTCACAAGGTTTGAGATTGAACCTGGCAGTGAAGACGACTGGGCAAAGTTATACATGAATTATCATCCCGGCGGCGGACCGCTTGAAACGATCGATGGTGGCGAAGGTATAGACGTTGATTGTAATATTTGCCATGACCCGACCGGAATGTATGATTGGGATGCACGTGGCAGGGCTATTGCAGAAGGCAGATACACAGAAGCAAACTTTGATGCGGTAGAAGCTATTCTGACAAGTCAACCTGTGTCTTATGGTGTTTCAACAACCCGGACTTGTGCATACACATGCCATTCGGGTGATTCCAAAAAGACCGGGGTTAAATGGACCCAGAGTGATTATGATCAATATGATGCACATGCCAGCCATTCGGTAGAATGCTCTGAATGTCATATTACAAGGGATCACCAGATCGGTAGGGGCGGTGTATCAGATCCTGCTAACAGCAGTGAAGCTATGAAGGAATGTATTGATTGTCATGAGGGTATTAGCCATGGCATGGTAATTGATGGAGCGCACTATGGTGTGGTTGCATGTGATGGTTGTCACATACCCATGCTTCCGGCAGAAACTGTACTCGAATCTGTTAACTGGGCAAACGGTGTGAAGGAAGAGATATACAAGGATTCCGAGATCAGACCTGTACTTGGATGGTCTGATGGAATGGATAATGGTAAACTTCCGGTTCCGGATAGCAAGGATGATCCTAATGTAAAACTGGTACCGTTTAATATTATCACTGTAACTTGGTGGGATGCAGGCATCAATGCTGATGTCAGGTTGAATCCGGACACCAGTACAGCCATCGGTAATCCGATCGCACTGGCTGATGTGAAGGCAGCAGATGCTGACAATGACGGTGAAGTTTCGTCTGATGAGATACACGCATACGATGGCGACAATAATGGTCAGCCAGATTATCCAAATGCAGTCTTGCGTCAGCAGGATCTGTACTTCAGGGTCAGTCATAATATAGCCAGCACAAAAGTCGGTCTGGCAGCTCCGTTGACCTGCGGCGATTGTCACTGTGCATCTGGAACATCTACTCTGGACAGTATCCACTTCACCGCAGAGTCGATCGAGTGCACGATATGTCATGAATACAGACCTCCAGTAGATTGGTTAGCTCTGGGTTATGATGCAGATCCTGCATCTCCAGGGGATTACTCTGTATTGTCGATCGAAGTGGAAAAATATGATCCTCGACCAAAACCAGTAGAGGTTGAGGGCAATCCGGCATTGGTGGGAAATTCAAATGACCTGACAGGAGAACAGTAACATGGGAAGTAACTATAATAATCTGGAAACGATCAGCTTTCTGAAGAAACTTCCGGAAGATGTTGTGATACCGTTACGTCAGCACAAAGGAGCACCATGCAAACCTCTGGTCTCGGTGGGTGACACCGTTCTTGCCGGACAGCAGATAGGTGAAGCAGTGGGTCCAGGATCCGCGCCGGTACACGCAAGCGTTTCCGGAACTGTG